>NZ_JAGXKC010000004.1:0-165911 GCF_019091045.1 Stenotrophomonas sp. GbtcB23
CAAGCTTGGGCAGCGATTCCCAATCTTCGTACGCTATTGCTCCTGAACTAAGGAGGTGCATTCGACACTGGGAAGAAATCCGCGCGCAGCGGGTGGAATTGCCCGACCGTTCCACGCGTAATTCCGGTGCCGTGCTCCTTGAGATCGGGAGTGCTGGGTTTCCGAGCTATGGTTACGTTCGTGTGGATGGCACTCTGATGAAGAGTGGTTTCGGACCTGAGCGTGACCTGGGGGGCACACCGCTCGGTCGACATCTCATCAGCTTGTATGACGGCGCTGCTGAGTTGCCGAAGCAGCACACGGGAAGTGAGATGGACGATGGTGAGTGCTATTTTCTCACGGTGTTCGTGCGTGGCAAGGCCAGTAGTGCGGTTGCCTATGGAGCGGCGGATTCTTTGGGTGTCGATTCATTGATCAAGGAACTCGTTGAATCTGCAGCCCGTCCGTAGCTCAGCTGAATGGTGCTCAGCCAATCATGAAGGTGAATGCGCGCGGCTTGGAGGGCATTGAGCTTCGAAGGTTTACGTATGTGGCGCAAGACCAACGGTCGTGCGCTACCGGCTCGATGTAAAGGGTCCGCGCCATGCAAAACGCCGCGGTTGCCCGCGGCGTCTTCTTGTCACCGTACGCGGCTGGCGTCAGCCCAGCAGCTTGCGCACCTTGTTCAACGCCGCAATAAACCGCTCGATTTCGGCGTGCGTGTTGTAGAACGCGAGAGACGCGCGGCAGGTGGCCGCGACGCCGTAGTACTGCAGCAGCGGGTGCGCGCAATGTTGGCCAGAGCGGATGGCCACGCCTTCCAGGTCCAGCAGGGTGGCCAGGTCGTGCGCGTGCGCGCCTTCGATCAGGAAGGAGACCACCGCCGCCTTGTCCGGGGTGGTGCCGAAGATGCGCAGGCCGTCGATCTTGTTCAGTTCTTCGGTGAAGTGCGCAAGCAGCTCGCTTTCGCGCGCTTCCACGTGCTCAAGGCCCAGTGATTCCAGATAGTCCACCGCCACGCCGAGGCCGATGAAGCCGGCGATGTTCGGGGTGCCAGCTTCGAACTTGTGCGGAGCGTCGTTGAAGACGGTGCCTTCGAAGCTCACTTCCTTGATCATCTCGCCGCCACCGAGGAACGGCGGCATGGCATCGAGATGCTCGCGCTTCGCCCACAGTGCGCCCGTGCCGGTAGGGCCGCACATCTTGTGGCCGGTGATGGCGTAGAAGTCGCAGCCGATGTTCGCGATGTCGACCTTGCGGTGTGGCACGGCCTGCGAGCCGTCCACCACGGTGATGATGCCGCGCTTGCGCGCTTCCCGGCAGATCTCGCGCACCGGGTTGACCGTGCCCAGGACGTTGGAGACGTGGGCGACGGCCAGGAGCTTGACCTCGGGGGTCATGGCCTTGCGCAGGGCGTCCAGGTCTAGCGCACCTTTGGGTGTGATCTCGGCCACGCGGATCGTGGCGCCCGTGCGCTGGGCCACCAGCTGCCACGGCACGATGTTGGCGTGGTGCTCCATGCGCGAGACGAGGATGACATCGCCGGCCTTCAGCCGCGGCAGGGCCCACGAATAGGCCACCAGGTTGATGGCGAAGGTGGTGCCGCTGCACAGGATGAGTTCGCTGGCGCGCACGTTGAGGAAGCGCGCCAGCTTGCTGCGTGCGCCTTCGTAGGCATCGGTGGCCTCGGTGCCCAGCGCGTGCACGGCGCGGCTGACGTTGGCGTTGTAGCGGCGGTAGAACTCATCCACTGCGCCGATCACCTGCACCGGCTTCTGGCCGGTGTTGGCGTTGTCGAAGTACACCAGCGGCTTGCCGTGCACTTCCCGCATCAGCAGCGGGAAGTCCAGCCGCACGCGGTCCCAGTCGGGAGCGGCGGCCGTGTCGGCCACCGGGCGCGGGGTGGAGAGGTTCATGCCACGCCTGCCTTGGCCAGCGCGAGGTCCAGCTGGCGGCGCAGCTGTTCGGTCAGGCGCGCGTCGAGCACGTTCAGCGGCTCATGGCAGAACGCGGCGCTGAGCAGCTGCTGGGCCTGCTGGGCCGGCAGGCCGCGCGAGCGCAGGTAGAACAGGGCGTTGGCATCGAGCTGGCCGACGGTGGCGCCGTGTGCAGCCTTCACCTCGTCGGCGTCGATCACCAGCGTGGGCTGGGTATCGATTTCGGCGTCGGCCGAGAGCAGCAGGTTCTTGTTGGACAGGTTGGCGTCGGTGCCATCGGCGCCGGCACGGATGTGGATGCCGCCGTGGAAGACCACGCGGCTGCGGTTGGCGGCCACGCCGCGCCACACCATTTCCGAGGCGGTATCGCGCGCGATGTGTTCGATGCCCAGGCGGGTGTCGACATGGCGGCGGCCGTTGCCGAGCAGCACGCCGTTGGCGGTCAGCTGGGCGTTGTCGCCTTCCAGGCGCACGTTGAGTTCGTGGCGGCTGAGCGCGGCGCCCAGCTCCAGGTCCACGCGGCGGTACTGCGCATTGCGGGCCAGCACGGCATCGGTGCGCAGCAGGGCGGTGGCGCGGCTGCCATCGGCCTGCACGCGGGCGTGCGAGAGCACGGCGTCCTGGGCCAGGTGTACGTGCACCAGGGTGTTGCCCAGGTGCGCGGCATCGCCGGCATCCAGGTGATGCTCGACCACGCCGAGCGCGGCACCGGCACGCAGTTCGATCAGATGGCGGTGATGCCAGGCCAGGTCGCTGCCACCGGCGGCGCTGATGAAGACCAGCTGCAGCGGGGCTTCAACCTGCACGCCGTCGTCCACGCGCACCAGCACGCCTTCATCGGCGAGGGCGGCGTTGAGGCGGGCGAAGACTTCTTCGCTGCGCTCGAAGCGGCGGCCCAGGAAGCGCAGGGCTTCCTCGCCGGCGGCCAGCGCCGAGGACAGGGTCTGTACCTGCACGCCGGCCGGCAGCGCCGACACGTCGCTGTGCGCGGCGGACGGGCGGCCGTTGACGAACACCAGCCGCGGCGACGGAATGTCGGCCAGCAGGGCAGGGTCAATCTCGGGCGCGGCCAGCGGCGCGGGTTGGAACGTACGGCGTTCGAGCTGGCGCAGCGAGGTGTACTTCCAGGCTTCGCTGCGCGGGCCGGGCAGGCCTGCCTGCAGGGCGGCGTCGAGCTCGGCGCGGCGGGCGTCGCTGCCGCAGAAACCGGCGGCGAGGGAATCGAGCAGGGCGCTCATCAGACCGCTGCCTCCGGCACCACGCGGTCCTTCAGGAAGTGGTAGCCATGGGCTTCCAGCTCCAGGGCCAGTTCGGGGCCGCCGCTCTGCACGATCTTGCCATCGGCCAGCACGTGCACCACGTCCGGCTTGATGTAATCGAGCAGGCGCTGGTAGTGGGTGATGACCAGGAACGAACGGTCCGGCGAGCGCAGCGCATTGACGCCGTCGGCCACGCTCTTGAGCGCGTCGATGTCCAGGCCGCTGTCGGTCTCGTCCAGGATCGCCAGCTTCGGCTCGAGCACGGCCAGCTGGAAGATCTCGTTGCGCTTCTTCTCGCCACCGGAGAAGCCTTCGTTGACGCCACGGTGCAGCAGCTCATCCTTCAAGTGCAGCACGGCCAGCTTCTGGCGCACCAGCTTGAGGAACTGCATGGAATCGAGTTCTTCCTCGCCGCGCGCCTTGCGCTGGGCGTTGAGCGCGGCGCGCAGGAAGTAGGTGTTGTTCACGCCGGGGATTTCCACCGGGTACTGGAAGGCCAGGAACAGGCCGGCGGCGGCGCGTTCTTCCGGCGCCAGCTCCAGCAGGTCGCGGCCTTCGAACTGCACGCCGCCTTCGCTGACGTCATAGCCTTCGCGGCCGGCCAGCACGTTGCCCAGCGTGGACTTGCCCGCGCCGTTGGGGCCCATGATGGCGTGCACCTGGCCCGGCTTCACGTCCAGCGACAGGCCCTTGAGGATTTCCTTGTCGCCGATGCGGGCGTGGAGGTTGTCAATCTTCAGCATGATACGAATCCAGTAGTGCCACGCCATGCGTGGCAAAAAAATCAAACGAAGGCGCGACCGGTCAGCCCACGGAACCTTCAAGGGAGACTTCCAGCAGCTTCTTGGCTTCCACCGCGAACTCCATCGGCAGCTCGCGGAACACCTGCTTGCAGAAGCCATCCACGATCATCGAGACCGCGTTTTCCTGATCGATGCCACGCGCGCGGCAATAGAACATCTGGTCATCGGAAATCTTCGACGTGGTGGCTTCGTGCTCCACTGTCGCGCTCGGGTTCTTCACCTCGATGTACGGGAAGGTGTGCGCGCCGGAGGTCTTGCCGATCAGCAGCGAATCGCACTGGGTGTAGTTGCGCGCGCCATCGGCATTGCGGTCCACCTTGACCAGGCCACGATAGGTGTTCTGGCCACGGCCGGCGCTGATGCCCTTGCTGACGATCTTGCTCTTGGTGCGCTTGCCGATGTGGATCATCTTGGTGCCGGTGTCGGCCTGCTGGCGGTGGTGGGTCAGCGCCACGGAGTGGAACTCGCCAACGGAGTCATCGCCCAGCAGCACGCAGGACGGGTACTTCCAGGTGATCGCCGAACCGGTTTCGACCTGGGTCCAGGTGACCTTGCTGCGCGCGCCACGGCATTCGGCACGCTTGGTGACGAAGTTGTAGATGCCGCCCACGCCATTCTCGTCGCCCGGGTACCAGTTCTGCACGGTCGAGTACTTGATCTCGGCATCTTCCAGCGCCACCAGCTCCACCACCGCAGCGTGCAGCTGGTTCTCATCGCGCATCGGCGCGGTGCAGCCTTCCAGGTAGGACACGTACGCCTTGTCCTCGCAGATGATCAGGGTGCGCTCGAACTGGCCGGTGTGGCCGGCGTTGATGCGGAAATAGGTGCTCAGTTCCATCGGGCAGCGCACGCCCTTGGGAATGAACACGAAGCTGCCATCGGAGAACACCGCCGAGTTGAGCGCGGCGAAGTAGTTGTCGCCCACCGGCACCACGCTGCCCAGGTATTGCTTGACCAGCGCCGGGTGTTCCTTGATGGCTTCGGACATGGAACAGAAGATCACGCCCTTTTCGGCCAGTTCCTTGCGGAAGGTGGTGCCGACCGAGACCGAGTCGAACACCGCGTCCACGGCCACGCCCGCCAGCTTGGCGCGCTCATGCAGCGGCACGCCCAGCTTGTCGTAGGTGTCCAGCAGTTCCTTGGGCACCTCATCCAGCGAGGCGTACTTCGGGCCCTTGGGCGCGGAGTAGTAGCTGAGCGCCTGCAGGTCGATCGCGGCGATCTGCAGCTTGGCCCAGTTCGGCATCGGCATGGTCAGGAAGTGGCGGTAGGCGTCCAGGCGCCACTGCGTCATCCATTCCGGCTCTTCCTTCTTGGCCGACAGGGCACGGATGGTGTCCTCGTCCAGGCCGGGCGGCAGCGAATCCGATTCGATGTCCGTGATGAAGCCGGCCGAATACTTGCGGCCGAGCTGCTCGTGGATCTCGCGGTTGGGGGTATCGCCGGGGGCGACGGTGTCGAGGGTATCGGTGGCCATGGGGGCTGCCTGTGGATCAGGAGACGACATCCGCCGCGATCACGCGGCGGGGGGCGTCAACAAGGGGAAGAGGGGGCAGGATCTGCGCCAGGGTGACCTTGCGCAGTGCGTCGGACACCACGTCGTTGATCATCCGCCAGCTGCTGCGCGCGCCGCATTGCAGCTCGCGTCCGCACTGGCTGTGGTCGTGCGCGCACTCGGTCAGACCCAGCGGGCCTTCCATGGCTTCGACGACCTCGAACAGGCTGATCTGATCGGGGCGGCGGGTCAGCCGGTAGCCGCCGCGCACGCCGCGCAGGCCTTCCACCAGCCCGGCCTGGGCCAGGGGCTTGAGCAGCTTGCTGACGGTGGGCGGCTCGAGGCTGGCGAATTCGGCCAGTTCGGTCGCACTGAGGACCTCGCCCGGGCGAGCGGCAAGGACGGTCAGGACGACGGTGGCGTAATCGGTAAGCTTGGTGACGCGAAGCATGGGGAGGGCAGAACCATAAAGCGGACTGAAATTGTACGCTTTTATGCCCGGGCATCCAACCCGTCCTGTTCAGCTGCTCGACGCGGGGCGCCAGCAGGGGCGCGGTGCGGACGTGGTTGGGCAATCACAAAGATTAAGCGAGAATCGACCATCCCAACGTAATGGCCAGCCACATGCCCAAGAAGATCCAAGCCCGCAAGTCGACCATTCACGGCAATGGCGTGTTCGCGCTGGCGCCGCTCAAGAAGGGCGAGCGGGTGATCCAGTACAAGGGGCTGCTGCGCAGCCACGCCGACGTGGATGCCGATGATACCGGGGATGTGGAGAGCGGTCACACCTTCCTGTTCACCCTGAACGACGATTACGTTATCGATGCCAACTACAAGGGCAACGATGCGCGCTGGCTGAATCACAGCTGCGACCCCAACTGCGAGGCCGTGATCGAGGAAGCCGAGGGCGACAACCGCCGCGAGGACAAGGTGTTCATCGAGGCGATCAAGGACATCAAGCCGGGCGACGAGCTGACCTACAACTACGGCATCACCCTGGCCGAGCGTCACACGGCACGCCTGAAGAAGATCTGGGAATGCCGCTGCGGGTCGAAGAAGTGCACCGGGACGATGCTGCAGCCCAAGCGCTAAAGCGCCTGCGGGCGCTTACCGCGGTAGCACCCGACCGTTGGTCGGGTGACATTGCGTACCGACCCACGGTCGGTACCCACCGGCCACGCGACGTCCACATGCCAGTCACTCTCCGCCAATGCGCGGATCTGCATGGTAGGGGCTCACTTTTTCAAGGAGCCCCCACATGGCACATGACCTCAACGGCAAGCGCGTCGCCCTGCTCGCCACCGATGGATTCGAGCAGTCCGAGCTGCAGGAACCCAAGCGCCTGCTGGAATCCTGGGGCGCCAAGGTGTCCGTCATCGCACCGGGTGACGCCAGCCAGATCCGCGGTTGGAAGGACAAGGACTGGGGCGACAGCGTACCGGTGGACCAGTCGCTGGAAGGCGCCGACGCCGCCAGCTACGACGCGCTGGTGCTGCCGGGCGGGGTGATCAACCCCGACAAGCTGCGCACCCAGGCGCCGGCAGTGGCGTTCATCAAGGCGTTTGCGGCGGCCGGCAAGCCGGTCGCGGCGATCTGCCACGGTCCCTGGCTGCTGGTGGAATCCGGCCTGGCCAAGGGTCGCAAGGTGACCTCGTGGCCGTCGCTGAAAAGCGATCTTGGCAATGCGGGCGCGCAGTGGACCGATGCGGAAGTGGTGGTGGACAACGGGGTGATCACCAGCCGGAAGCCGGATGATATTCCGGCGTTTTCCGAGGCCGTGGCGAAGGCGTTGGTTGGATGAACCAAGGGGTGGAGCCGGGCAGGGCCCGGTTCCACGCCAGCCGGGCAGACACCGGTTTTACCGGCCGAGGACGCCGGCGGGCACCAGGGTGCCGAGGTCCTGGTTGAAGGTGACCACCAGCTTGCCGTTCTGCACCTGGGCGGACTGCACCTGCAGCGCGCCAAGCATCGCGCCGACGGTGGGATCGATCTTGTAGATCGGCTCACGGCGGGCGTAATCGACCAGGAACGCGTTGAGCAGCTCGCGGGTGCGTGAGTCGAGCCTGCCGCCGTTGTTGGCCGGGGTGAAGTCGTCCACGGTTGGCTGGTCCAGGTGGAAACCCTGGGTCTGCGCGTCGTAGCGCAGGCCGCTGCTCAGCTTGACCTTGCCCAGCGGCGCGGGCGCGCTGCCGGCAGTCGCCAGTGCCACGTCAAAGCCCAAATCGAGGCGGTTGCCCTGCGGCAGGGTCAGCTTGGGGTGGCTCATGGTCATCGCGATCAGGCCACCGAGGGCGTCCTGGGTGCGCGGAAAGCTGCCGTCCAGATACTGCTGGACGTCCTTGGCACCGACCGACAGTTCGCGGCCGGAAATGCTCGGCGCCGCCTGCGCGCCGACGGCGGCAGCAATGAGGACGGTGCAGGCGGCGAGGCGGGTCAACAGGGGGCGTAGCTTCATGATCGGCAGGCGCGGCAGGGAGGTGGTGCCACCATAGCGCGTCGGCCTGAATCAGCGCTTCATGAGCGTGGACACCCGGACCGGTAGTGCCCCGGTCTACGTGTCACTGCAGGCTGGGCTGCAATGAAGCGCTCAGGATTTCCCAGCCGCTCCCATCCGGGCGCGGTTGCAGCCGGTACCAGCCCTCGTATCTGAACGTGCCATCAGCGGTGATGGCACGGACGCGCACAGGTACCTCGCGCAGGCGCGAGGGCTGCGCGGTGTCGCGGGCGATGGGGCTTTCGGTATCCACGCGCAGGCTGCGCAGCTGCGGGATCGAGCGCAGCACGGCATCGTCCGGGCGCGACGAGGTTCGTCCGCCCGTCCAGTAGGCATCCGACGCGCTGCGGTCCTTGCCCAGCAGGGCATAGATGTAGTTCCGAACCGTGATCGACTCACTGGGCGCGTCGGGTGCCACCGCCCTGAGGGCCGGCGGGGTTGTGGCCGTCATCCCCTGCGACGCGGCTGCGCTGACATCGATCGGCGCCTTGGCCGGCGCCGAGGCGCTGGCCGCCAGCGCGTGCTCAGGCTCGGCATCGCGCTGGCAGGAACAGCTTCCCAGCAACAGCGGTAACAGGATCAAGGCTCGACGCATGGCGCACTCTCCCCAGAGGAAGGGAGAGTGTAACCACCTTCAGGGCGCGCGCTGGATTGCATCCAGGGCGTCGAGCACCTGACCCAGCTGCGGCTGCAGGGTTGTGAGTGGATGCGCGGGCTGTTCGGCGTAGCGCGCGGCGAGGTCCTGCAGCAGCTGCGTGGCGACGATGGCCGCGGCGCGCTCGTCACCGGCCAGCCCGGTCTGCCGCCGGGCGACCTCCAGCAGGCGCATCCAGTCCTGCTGCGCGCGATGTTCCAGTTCGATGGTGCAGCGTCCGCTGCACTGCAGCCCGTCCTTTTCGATCGGGGTGATGGTGATGCGATAGCGTTGCGAGGGGCTGGCCATGGCGCTGCACTGTGGGGGAGTAGGTCCACCTTAGGCGTGGCCGGCGGGCCGGACGACAGGCGCGGCCGCACGCAGTGTTCCACCTTGTGCGTTCCGGGCTTGCACGTAGTGGCCGCGAGGGCCGTGGCGGCTGGCTCTGCGCGATCCTGCCGGGCGCAGGCAGGGTTTGGCAACGCTGTGTTTCGCTACGCGTGAGAGCCCCCAAAAAAGAACGGGACGGCCAAGGCCGTCCCGTTCGGGTGCTGCAGGAAGCGCGCAGATTACAGCGCAGCGTCCTTGAGCTTCTTGAGCGGACGCACCTTCAGCTTGGTGGTGGCCGGCTTGGCGGCGAACCACTGCTCTTCCTTGGTGAACGGGTTGATGCCCTTGCGCTTCGGCTTGGCCGCGACGCTGACGGTGGTGATCTTCAGCAGGCCCGGCAGGGTGAAGCTGCCTGCGCCCTTCTTGTGCACCGAGGAAGCCACGGCGGTTTCCAGCGAGGCCAGCACAGCGCGGACGTCCTTGGCGACAACGCCGGAGGCTTCCACGATGTGTGCAACCAGGCCGGACTTGGTCAGCACTTCCTTGATCGGCTTCGGAGCTGCCGGCTTTGCGGCGGCCTTCGTAGCGACTTTCTTCACTGCCTTCTTCGGGGCAGCCTTCTTAGCGGTCTTTGCCATGGTTTCCTGTTCCGTGATCGGTTGGTTGTGTGGTCGCGCCGAACCCATCGGCAAGCGAAATGTAGGGCAACAATGCGGCGCCGCCAATAGGCTAACGCATAAATATTCGGCTTTTCTGCGTTTGCGGTTACTGCAGTGCATCAGGACATGCCCAAAAAAACGGTCCGTTCGGCGGGGTGGAAGCGGTTTGCCGGGCCAGTCGGGCGGGCAGGGGTTGTGCGGAAATGCCTTGAAAACAGCACTTTGCAACGAGGCCAAGGTCACGCATGCCTGGCAAGGGGGCGGGCGGCTGCGGCCGGAAGCCGCAGGCCGGCAGGGCCAGACACGGTGCTAACGCCTGCCGGTCTACGCTGGTGCTGCCATTCACCCACTAAGGATCCAACGATGGGCATTTCGCGTCACGCCACTGCGCACTGGGAAGGTGACCTCAAGACAGGCAAGGGACAATTGAGCACGCCGCAGAGCGGCCTGCTGGACAAGACCCGCTATGCCTTCAGCAGCCGCTTCGGCGATGAGAAGGGCACCAACCCGGAAGAACTGATCGCCGCCGCGCACGCCGGCTGCTTCACCATGGCGCTGTCGGCCAAGCTCACCGAGGCCGGTTTCGTGCCTACCTCGCTGGACACTGAAGCCAAGGTCGACCTGTCGATGGAAGGTGGCCCGCAGCTTTCGCAGATCACGCTGAAAGTGAAGGCGAAGGTGCCGGGCATCGACGCCACCCAGTTCCGTGCCATCGCCGATGATGCCAAGCAGAACTGCCCGGTATCCAAGGCGCTGAGCGCGGTGCCGATCAGCATGGAAGCCGAGCTGGCTGGCTGAAATGTTCAGGGTGCCGACGCCACGTCGGCACCCTGAGTGACCCGGTAGAGACACGCCATGCGTGTCCCACGTAGACCCGGGTACCACGCAGGACACGCGTGGCGTGTCCCTACCAGATGATCGTGCCCTGGATGACCGTCTGCACCTGGCCGCCGGACCAGACCTCGCCCTCGGCATCCACATGCAGGGTCAGTCGTGCGTCGTGGCCGACCTCGCGGCCTTGGCTGACGACATAGCTGCCGTCCACGCCGGGCAGGGCGTTGCGGCTGTCCAGCCACGCGGCCAACACCGCATTGGCCGCGCCTGAAGCGGCATCCTCGAAGCGCCGGCTGTTGCCCACGAACGCGCGCACGGCCAGCTGGTAATCGTCTGCCGAGCTCCGCGCATAGGCGAACACGCCCATGCTGTCGGTGCTTTCGGCCAGCGCAGCCACCGCGTCCCAGTCCGGTGACAGGGCGCGCAACGTGGCTTCATCGGCCAGTTCGACCACCCACCAGCTGCGCCCGCCGGACATGCGCGCCGGCGGCAGTTCGCCCAGCGCCCAGCCGGCCAGCGCCGCCTGCAGGCGCGGATCGTCCGCCGTGGTCACCTCGGCGACCGCCGCGCGCGGGGTGCGGATGGCGATGCTGCGCGTGGCCCCTTCGCCCACCACCCGCAGCGGCAGCGCGCCGGCGATGCCGTCCTGGACCAGGACGCCGTCCACCGGCGCGGCCAGGCCGGCGTCCAGCACCGCGTGCGCGGTGCCCACGCTGGGGTGGCCGGCGAACGGCACTTCCTTCTGCGGGCTGAACATGCGGATGCGGTAGCTGGCGCCCGGCACCTGCGGGGCAAAAACGAACGTGGTTTCCGGCAGGCGGGTCCAGCGGGCGATGGCCTGCATGCGCGCGTCGTCCAGGCCCTCCGCGTCCAGCACCACGGCCAGCGGGTTGCCGGCGCCGGGATAAGGGGAAAACACGTCAAGCTGCAGGAAACGGCGGGCGGTCATGGCGGATCGGTCTGGCGGAACGGTCGGGCAGCTTAACAAGCCCTGCCGGGGCGTGGCTTGGCATAGAATCAGAGGTTCGGCCCGGCGTGCCGGGTCGATCCCCCCACTACCTACCCATTCTTACCTCCATGTCAGCTTCCCCCCTTGTCGATCGCTGGATCGTACTGAAGTTCGGCGGCACCTCCGTGTCGCGTCGTCACCGTTGGGACACGATCGGGAAGCTGGCGAAAAAACGTGCGGAAGAAACCGGTGCGCGCGTGCTGGTGGTGGTGTCGGCCCTGTCCGGGGTGACCAATGAACTGACCGCGATCGCCGATGGCGCCGCCGACAGCCGCGCCCGCGTGGATGCGCTGGTGGCCCGCCACCGCGAGTTCCTGGCCGAGCTCGAGCTCGATGCCAGCGCGCTGGATGTGCGCCTGGCCGCGCTGCAGGGCCTGCTGGAAGACCCGCGCGCCGCCGCGCGCCCGCTGGAATGGCAGGCCGACGTGCTGGGCCAGGGCGAACTGCTGTCCTCCACCATCGGCGCGGCCTACCTGCGCGCCAGCGGCCTGGATTTCGGCTGGATGGACGCCCGTGAGTGGCTGCAGGCGCTGCCGCCGCAGCCCAACCAGAGCGACTGGTCGCAGCGCCTGTCGGTGAACTGCCAGTGGCGTTCGGATGCCGAGTGGGCCGCGGCGTTCCGCGCCCAGCCGACCCGCATGCTGATCACCCAGGGCTTCATCTCGCGCCACGCCGATGGCGGCACCGCCATCCTCGGCCGCGGCGGCTCGGATACCTCGGCCGCCTACTTTGGCGCGCTGCTGGGCGCCAGCCGCGTGGAAATCTGGACCGACGTGCCGGGCATGTTCAGCGCCAACCCGAAGGACGTACCCGACGCGCGCCTGCTGACCCGCCTGGATTATTACGAAGCACAGGAAATCGCCACCACCGGCGCCAAGGTGCTGCACCCGCGTTCGATCAAGCCGTGCCGCGATGCCGGCGTGCCGATGGCGATCCTGGACACCGAACGCCCGGAACTGCCGGGCACCAGCATCGACGGCAATGCCGCACCGGTGCCGGGGGTGAAGGCGATCAGCCGCCGCAACGGCATCGTGCTGGTGTCGATGGAAGGCATCGGCATGTGGCAGCAGGTCGGCTTCCTGGCCGATGTGTTCGGGCTGTTCAAGAAGCACGGGTTGTCGGTGGACCTGATCGGTTCGGCCGAAACCAACGTGACGGTGTCGCTGGACCCGTCCGAAAACCTGGTCAATACCGATGTGCTGGCCGCGCTGTCGGCCGACCTGTCGCAGATCTGCAAGGTCAAGATCATCGTGCCGTGCGCGGCGATCACGCTGGTCGGCCGCGGCATGCGTTCGCTGCTGCACAAGCTGTCGGACGTGTGGGCGACCTTCGGGCGCGAGCGCGTGCACATGATTTCGCAGTCGTCCAACGACCTCAACCTGACCTTCGTCATCGATGAAGCCGACGCCGACGGCCTGCTGCCGATCCTGCACGCCGAGCTGATCGACAGCGGCGCGATGCCGGTGGAAGAGGGCGAGGTGTTCGGCCCGCGCTGGCGCGAGATCGCCGGCACCATCCGCCCGCGCGAAACCGCGTGGTGGCGGGGCCAGCGCGAGCACCTGCTGCACCTGGCCCAGGCCGGTACGCCGCGCTATGTGTACAACCTGGCCACGGTGCGCGCCCGCGCCCGCGCGCTGGCCGCGATCAGGCCGATCGACCAGCGGTATTACGCGATCAAGGCCAACAGCCATCCGGCCATCCTGGAGCTGCTGGAGCAGGAAGGCTTCGGCCTGGAATGCGTGTCGCACGGCGAACTCAAGCATGTGTTCAACGTGCTGCCGACGCTGTCGCCGCGCCGGGTGCTGTTCACCCCCAGCTTCGCGCCGCGCACCGAATATGAAGCGGCGTTCGCGCTCGGCGTGACCGTCACCGTGGACAACGTGGAAGCGCTGCAGCGCTGGCCGGACCTGTTCCGCAACCGCGAGCTGTGGCTGCGCGTGGACCTGGGCCGCGGCGAGGGCCACCACGCCAAGGTCCGTACCGGCGGCAAGGACTCCAAGTTCGGCCTGCCGATCGCCCGCGTGGACGAGTTCGTGCGCCTGGCCGAAGACCTCGGCACCCGCGTGGTCGGCCTGCACGCCCACCTGGGCAGCGGCGTGGAAACGGCGCAGCACTGGCGCCTGATGTGCGACGAACTGGCCGGGTTCGCGCGCCGGATCGGCAGCGTGGAAACCATCGACATCGGCGGCGGGTTGCCCATTCCCTACAGCGATGACGATGAACCGTTCGACCTGGACGCCTGGGCCGTCGGCCTGGCCGAGGTCAAGGCGGTGCACCCGGCCTTCCGCCTGGCGATTGAACCGGGCCGTTACCTGGTGGCCGAATCGGGCGTGCTGCTCACCACCGCCACCCAGGTGGTGGAGAAGGACGGCATCCGCCGCGTGGGCCTGGATGCGGGCATGAACACCCTGATGCGCCCGGCGCTGTACGACGCATGGCACGACATCGAGAACCTCAGCCGGCTGGGCGGGTATGCCGAGGCACTGTTCGATGTGGTCGGGCCGATCTGCGAATCCAGCGATGTGTTCGGCAAGCGCCGCCGGCTGCCGGTATCCACCGCGCCGGACGATGTGATGCTGATCGCCGATGCCGGTGCCTACGGGTACGTCATGGCCAACACCTACAACCAGCGCGAGCTGCCGCGCGAGGACATCATCGACGATGTGCCTTGAGCGCCTCCCGTTGGTTTCCCTTATTGCCTCACCGGATACGCCATGACTGCTTTCGATAAACACCAGGTTGCCTGCTTCCGCTTCGTCCGCTGCGACTTCGCCGCGGATACCGGCGTGGCGCAGCTGGTCTACGCCTTCGACAATGGTCCGGAGCTGGTCGAGACGGTCAGCATTCCCGGCGCGCCGTTCGTGCTGGACGCTGCCCGCGCCGAGGCCGTGCAGCGGGCGCTGCGCCTGCTGCACCTGTTCGCGGGCGTCAGCTATTACAAGGCTGCGGTGCCGGAGCAGGTGCGGATCGACAGCTACAGCATCGATGCCGATACCGCCGCGCTGGTGGAAACGGTGTACCTCAACGGGCTGGGCGAGTTCGCCTACCGCAACGGGCTGAACCTGCGCGGGCGATTCCGCCTGCCGGTGGACGGCGAGGCGTTCAACGCGCCGGCGGTGGGCCTGCGCGAGCATGCACTGGTGGCCATCGGCGGCGGCAAGGATTCGCTGGTCAGCATTGAAGCGCTGCGCACGCTGGGCATCGCCGAAACGGTGACCTGGATTGGCGGTTCGCAGCTGATCCGTGCCTGCGCCGAACGCACCGGCCTGCCGATGCTCAACATCGGCCGCACGCTGGCCCCCGAGCTGTTCGAGCTCAACCGCCAGGGCGCGTGGAACGGGCATATCCCGGTCACCGCGGTGAATTCGGCGATCATGGTGCTGGCCGCGCTGCTGCAGGGCGTGGACCAGGTAGTGTTCTCCAACGAGCGTTCGGCCAGCTACGGCAGCCAGGTCCCGGGTACCGGTGAAGTGAACCACCAGTGGTCCAAGGGCTGGGCCTTCGAGCAGGCCTTTGGCGAACACCTTGAGAAGCACGTGGCGGCGGACCTGCACTACTACTCGCTGCTGCGCCCGCTGTCGGAGCTGGCCGTGGCGCGCCAGTTCGCCAGGACCGATTTCTACGACGCGCATTTCTCCAGCTGCAACCGCAACTTCCACATCCTGGGCGAGCGCCCGGTGAACCGCTGGTGCGGGGTCTGCCCGAAGTGCCACTTCGTGTTCCTGGCACTGGCCCCGTTCATGCCCAAGACCCGGCTGGTGCGCATCTTCGGCCGCAACCTGCTGGACGACATGGAGCAGGCCGGCGGCTTCGACGCGCTGCTGGAATTCCAGGACCACAAACCGTTCGAATGCGTGGGTGAAGGCCGCGAATCGCGTGCCGCGATGGCCACCCTGGCGGCACGCCCGGAATGGAACGAGGATGCGCTGGTGAAGCGTTTCATCCAGGAGATCCAGCCGCAGCTGGACGGCGCCGAACTGCAGATCGAACCGTTGCTGGTGCTGGAAGGCGAGCACCGGATTCCAGCGGCGATCTGGGAGCGCCTGCGTGCGAATTTCGCAGCTTGAAGGCAAGCGCGTAGCGCTGTGGGGCTGGGGGCGTGAGGGACGTGCGGCATTCGCCGTCCTGCGCCAGCGCCTGCCGGGGCTGGCCCTGACCCTGTTCTGCCCCGATGCCGAGGCCGCCGCCGCGCGGGCCGAGGCCGGCAATGCGCTGCAGGTGCGGTCGGATGTCAGCGGTGAATCCCTGGCCGCCTTCGAGGTGGTGATCAAGTCGCCGGGGATCAGCCCCTACGGCGAAGCCGCGGTGTCGGCGGCGACGCAGGGCACGCAGTTCATCGGCGGTACCTCGCTGTGGTTTGCCGAGCATGCCGATGCCGAAGGCACCGTGCGCGACACCGTGTGCGTGACCGGCACCAAGGGCAAGAGCACCACCACCTCGTTGCTGGCGCATCTGCTGCGCGCCTCCGGCGCGCGCACCGGCCTGGTGGGCAACATCGGCCTTCCGCTGCTGGAGGTGCTGGACCCGCAGCCGGCGCCGGAGTACTGGGCGGTGGAGCTGTCCAGCTACCAGACCGGCGAGGTGGCGCGCAGTGGCGCGCACCCGCAGGTGGCGGTGGTGCTGAACCTGTTTCCCGAGCACCTGGACTGGCATGGCAGCGAAGCGCGCTACATCCAGGACAAGCTGGCGCTGGTGACCGGCGCGGCACCGCGTATCGCGGTGCTCAACGCGGCCGACCCGCACCTGGCCGCGCTGTCGCTGCCGGACAGCGAGGTGGTGTGGTTCAACCAGCCGCAGGGCTGGCACATGCGCGGCGAGTGGGTGTATCGCGGCGAGCAGCGGGTGTTCGATACCGGGAATACGCCGCTGCCGGGCCGGCACAACCGCGGCAACCTGTGCGCGGTGCTCGCGGCCATCGAAGCGCTGGGCCTGGATGCGGTGGCGCTGGCGCCTGCGGTGCAGGATTTCCGGCCGTTGCCCAACCGCCTGCAGACCATCGGCAGCCGCGACGGGCTGCGCTTCGTCAACGACTCGATCAGCACCACCCCGCACGCCAGCCTGGCGGCGCTGGAATGCTTCGCCGGCCAGCGCATCGCGCTGCTGGTGGGCGGGCATGACCGGGGGCTGGACTGGCACGATTTCGTGGACCACATGGCGCACGACGTGCCGCCGGTGGAGATCGTCACCATGGGCGCCAACGGCCCGCGCATCCATGCGTTGCTGCAGCCGCTGGCTGATGTCGGGCGGTTCGGTCTGCACGCCGCCGGCGATCTGGAGGAGGCGGTGCGCCTGGCCCGCACGGCGCTCGGCGAACAGGGTGGGGTGGTATTGATGTCCCCGGGCGCACCGAGCTACGGCGTCTACCGCGATTACGTCGCGCGCGGCCGCCATTTCGCCGAGCTTGCAGGGTTCGACCCGGACCAGATCACCGCGATCCCGGGCATCGGCATCGCCTGACATTTCGCCAACGACGCAGCCGACGGTAGAGCGGACGGTAGAGCGGACTGTCAGTCCGCTGCTCTTCGCGGCCCACCCTGGCAAAGCGCCAACGGCGCAGCCGAAGGTAGAGCGGACTGTTAGTCCGCTGCTCTTCGCGGCCTACCTTGACATCGCGCCAACGGCGCAGCCGACTAACAGTCGGCTCTACCACCCGCCACGCGACCGCCCGCCGTTTGACCCCCGCGGCGCGACCGCCCGTCGTTTGACCCCCGCCGCGCGACCGCCCGCCGTTTGATCCCACGCCACGCGACCCCCCGCCACGTAACCACCCGCCACCTGCGGCCCGTCACATCTCCCGACATACACTCTGGGCTCTTTCCCGGAAGGAGCAGGCGCATGAAGCAGCAATGGCAGTGGGGTGCGGCACTGGTACTGGGCATGACGGCATTGCCGGCCTTGGCGGCGATGCAGGCCAAGCCGGTGGAGTGGAAGCACGAAGGCACCACCTTCAGCGGGGTGCTGGTCTACGACGACGAAGACAACGACAAGCGCCCCGGCCTGGTGATGGTGCCGAACTGGAAGGGCGTGAACGAGTCGGCCATCGCCAAGGCCAAGCAGCTGGCCGGCGACGATTACGTGGTGCTGGTCGCCGACGTGTACGGCAAGGGCGTGCGCCCGAAGACCGACGCGGAAGCCGGCCCGGTGGCGACCAAGCTGCGCAATGACCGCCCGGTGCTGCGCGCCCGCGCGCTGAAGGCGCTGGAAGTGCTCAAGGCCCAGGCCGGCAACGCGCCGCTGGATGCCACGAAGATCGGCGCGGTCGGGTTCTGCTTCGGCGGCACCACGGTGCTGGAGCTGGCCCGTGCCGGGGCGCCGCTGGCCGGTGTGGTCAGCCTGCACGGCGGGCTGGGCTCGCCGTTGCCGGCCAAGGCCGGCGGTACTCATCCCTCAGTGCTGGTGCTCAATGGTGCCGACGACAAGGGCATCAGCAAGGACGATATCGCCAGCTTCGAGCAGGAGATGAACGCGGCCAAGGTTGATTGGGAGTTCACCAACTACAGCGGTGCGGTGCACTGCTTCGCCGAATCCGATGCCAACAACCCGCCGGGCTGCCTGTACAACGAGCGGGCTGCGAAGCGGGCGTGGAAGAGCCTCGATACGTTCTTCGACGGGTTGTTCGACAAGCGGTGACGCACGCCGCGTTGCTGCGCCGCCCGACCAACGGTCGGGCGCTACCCCGGTAGGCGACGACCGTTGGTCGTCGCGCCCCCGATCAACGCGCCGCAGCCCGGTAGGCGACGACCGTTGGTCGTCACCCGCGGGGATCAATGCGAACGCTGTACCGCGTAACGGGCCAGGCCGCGCAGGGCGGCGACCGCATCGTTGTCGGCCAGGCCGTCGAGCGCGCGCTCGGCGGCGTCGGCGTATTCCTCGGCGCGGCGGCGGCTGTATTCCAGCCCGCCGGTGGCGTGGATGGCGGCCAGCACTTCCGGCATCGCATCCGCATCGCCGTTCTGCACGATGGCGCGCAGACGCTCGCGGGTGGTGGCGTCGGAATGGGCCATGGCGTGGATCAGCGGCAGGGTCGCCTTGCCTTCGGCCAGGTCGTCGCCCAGGTTCTTCCCCAGTTCGTCGGCGTTGGCCGAGTAATCCAGCACGTCGTCTGCGATCTGGAAGGCGTAGCCCAGGTGCATGCCGTAGTCGTACAACGCCTGCTGGGTGGCCGCGTCCACGCCGCTGGCCAGTGCCCCCAGCCGGGTACCGGCAGCGAACAGCACCGCGGTCTTGCGCTCGATCACGCGCAGATAGGCGGCCTCGTCGGTATCCGGATTATGCACGTGCAGCAGCTGCAGCACTTCGCCTTCGGCGATGCGGTTGGTGGTATCGGCCAGGATCTGCATGACCGGCATGCGGTCCAGTTCGACCATCAGCTGGAAGCTGCGCGAGTACAGGAAGTCGCCGACCAGCACGCTCGGGGCGTTGCCCCACAGCGCATTGGCGGTGCTGCGGCCGCGCCGCAGGCTGGATTCGTCCACCACGTCGTCGTGCAGCAGGGTCGAGGTGTGGATGAACTCGATGATCGCTGCCAGCTGGTGGTGCTCCGGGCCGGCCTGGCCGACCGCGTGGCCGGCCAGCATGACCAGCATCGGCCGCAGGCGCTTGCCACCGGCGGAGATGATGTGGTCGGCGATCTGGTTGATCAGCACGACATCCGAAGACAGTCGGCGGCGAATCAGCGCATCCACGGCGGCCATGTCGGGCGCGGCGAGCGACTGGATCTGGGGCAGGCCCAGCGCGGGGCGGGTGTCTTCGGTGATGGTCATGCGGTCTGACTTTCAGGCTTGGGCGGAATTATAGGCGGTGCGGACGTATTCCGCCCGCGAAGGCGGTCCGGGGGCCGGGCAGGGCGTGAATACGTATGCAAGCGGCGCCACCGCCGAGGGTGCGCCGCTAAGCTTGTCGGGTACGTTCTGGCGCCCGTGGGAGGGCGCCCTGGAAGCCCGGAGGGGGGCCCTCGATGACGCAGACTCCATGGTGGCGCGGTGCCGTCATCTATCAGATTTACCCGCGCAGTTTCCTGGATGCCAACGGTGATGGCGTGGGCGACCTGCCCGGCATCATCGAACGGCTGGACTACGTGGCCTCGCTGGGGGTGGACGCGATCTGGATTTCGCCGTTCTTCACCTCGCCCATGGCCGACTTCGGCTACGACATCGCCGACCATCGCGACGTGGATCCGCTGTTCGGCACCCTGGCCGATTTCGACCGGTTGCTGGCCAAGGCGCACGCGCTGGGCCTGAAGGTGATGATCGACCAGGTGTTCAGCCACACCTCGATCGAGCACGCCTGGTTCCGCGAGAGCCGCCAGGACCGCACCAATCCCAAGGCGGACTGGTACGTGTGGGCCGACCCGCGCGAGGACGGCACCCCGCCCAACAACTGGATGTCCATCTTCGGTGGCGTGGCCTGGCAGTGGGAGCCGCGCCGCGAGCAGTACTTCCTGCACAATTTCCTTGCCGACCAGCCGGACCTGGATTTCCACAATCCGGCCGTGCAGCAGGCCACCCTGGACTACGTGCGGTTCTGGCTGGACCGCGGCGTGGATGGCTTCCGCCTGGATTCGATCAACTTCTGCTTCCACGACAAGCAGCTGCGCGACAACCCGGCCAAGCCGCTGGAAAAGCGCCTGGGCCGGGGCTTCAGCACCGACAATCCGTACGCCTACCAGTACCACTACTACAACAACACCCAGCCGGAGAACCTGCCGTTCATCGAGCGCCTGCGCGGGCTGCTGGACGAGTACCCGGGCGCGGTCAGCCTGGGCGAGATCTCCGCCGAGGATTCGCTGGCAACCACGGCCGAGTACACCGCGCCGGGTCGCCTGCACATGGGCTACAGCTTCGAACTGCTGGTCAAGGATTACAGCGCGGCCTACATCCGCGACACCGTGTCGCGGCTGGAAGCGACCATGACCGAAGGCTGGCCGTGCTGGGCGATCTCCAACCACGACGTGGAGCGCGCGGTGACCCGTTGGGGCGGGCACCCGGCGCAGCCGCGGCTGGCGCGGCTGCTGGTGGCGGTGCTGTGTTCGCTGCGCGGTTCGATCTGTCTGTACCAGGGCGAGGAACTGGGCCTGGGCGAAGCGGACGTGCCGTTCGAGGCGCTGCAGGATCCGTATGGCATCACCTTCTGGCCGAACTTCAAGGGCCGCGACGGGTGCCGCACGCCGATGCCGTGGCTGGATGCGCCGCTGGCCGGGTTCACCAGCGGTACGCCGTGGCTGCCGATCCCGCAGGAGCACCAGGCCAGTGCAGTGGCGGTGCAGGAGCACGATCCGCACTCGGTGTTGAACGCGTTCCGCCAGTTCCTGGCGTGGCGCCGCACCATGCCGACGCTGCTGCTGGGCGACATCCGGTTCCTGGAGACGGCCGAACCGGTGCTGATGTTCGAGCGACGCCATGGCGATGAGACGCTGTTGCTGGCGTTCAACCTGTCGGCAGAAGCGACCCAGGTGGCGCTGCCCGAAGGCGAGTGGCACGCGCTGCACGTGCCCGGCCCGGATGCAGGGCAGGCCAATGGGGCAACGCTGAACCTGCCGGCACAGGCAATGTACTGCGCGCGCCGCGTCTGATTCACGATTTCCGGTGGTATTGATGGGCGGAGCCGAAAGGCTCCGCCCTTTTTTCTTCGATCAGGTTCATCGCGAGCGTTGAGGGCCCGCGACGGGGCTCGGCTTGCGGCACGAAAAAACCCGCTGCTCGCGCAGCGGGTTCTTCGTTCGTGCTTCTACGCCTGGATCAGAACTTGTAGTTCACACCCAGCATGTAGGTACGGCCCCACTCGATGTACTCCAGTGGGCGATCCTTGGTGCCGGCATAGGTGCGGTACGGCTCGTTGGTGAGGTTGCTTCCCTGCAGCAGCAGGGTCAGCCCGTGCAGCGCGCTGTCATCGGCGAAGGTGTAGCTGATCTGCGCGTCGGTCACGTTCTCGCCCACCACGTAACGCAGCGTGCGGTTGCCGTTGAAGTTGCCGATTTCACCGATGAAGTCCGAGCGACGGCGCTGGCTCACGCGCGCTTCAAAGCCATTGCGCTCGTAGTACGCGGTGAAGTTGTACACGCGCTCGGACAGGCCCGGCAGGCTGATCGGATCGGTGCCCACGCTGGACGCGCTTTCCGGGTCCAGGATCTTGATGTCGCTGTCATTGAAGGTCGCGCTGGCCTGCACGCCGAAGCCACGCAGCGGATCGGCCAGCATTTCCAGCGGGAACGAAGCAGTCAGCTCCAGGCCACGCAGGGTGCCGCCTTCGCCGTTCTGCGGTGCGGAGAAGGTGCCCGTGGTCTGCAGCGGGGCGGTCATGCCCGGCGGGATGACGTAGCTGGCCAGCAGGTCGCTGAAGTCGTAGTCGTCCACCGACTGGGTGTAGACGTAGCTCTTCAGGTCCTTGTAGAAGATCGCCGCCGCCACATACGCCTTTTCACCGAAGTACTTCTCGTACGACAGGTCGATGGCATTGGCGCGCCACGGATCCAGCAGCGGGTTGCCGCCGCTGCCGCCCGGCTTGCCGGTGGCCGTATCCACGCCGAACTCCAGGCCGGCGCGCATCTGGTCCACGCGCGGGCGCGCGACCTGCTTGGCCACCGCGAAGCGCAGGGTCTGCTGGTGCGGGAACAGGAAGGCCAGGTTCAGGCTCGGCAGCCAGTCGGTGTACTTCTTGCCTTCATCGATCGGCAGCACTTCCTGGCCGGCCGGGCGCGAGCGGTCGAAGTAGTTCGACTGCGAGCTCTGGTCGGTGGTGATCATCTGCACACCGATGTTGCCGCGCACGCCCACGTCACCGATGTCGGTGTTGATGTTGGCGCGCACCCAGGCAGTGGTGGTCTTTTCCTGCACCACCCACGACTTGGGAATCAGGTAATCCAGGTTGGTGACCGGGTTGAAGGTCATGTAGCGGTCGACCGCGGCCGGCACGTTCCACGCCGGGATGTAGCCGATGCCGGCAAAGCCCAGGTTGACCGGGGCGTACTGCAGGTCGCCGGCGACGTTGGCGTCGCCCTGCGCGCCGAGCAGGATGTTGCCTTCGGCCTGGGTCTTTTCCTTGCGGCGGTCGGCGTAGTTGACGCCCACGTCCACGTCCTGGAACCACGACAGGGCTTCGGGCATGTTGAACGTGCCCTGCAGGCGCGCACCCTTCAGGCGGTCTTCCACCTGCGGCACCTTGCCGTAGCCGGAGCCATAGATGGTGTTGGTCAGGTACAGCGCTTCGGGGTTGGAGTAGTCCAGGCCCGGGCGGATCTGCGAGAAGCCATCCGGGTTGATGGTCAGCCCGATGGTGTCCAGCTGCGGCATCGGGGTGAGCTGCAGGTTGTTCTCCAGGTTCAGCTCATCGCGCGTGGCCTTGGAGTAGTTCACATCGGCGGTGAGCTTGAAGCTGTCGAAGGTCAGCTCGTTGTTCCAGCCGAACGCGTCGATCTTGTCTTCGCGCTTGTTGTACATGCCGCGCACCAGCGGGTACACGCCGCTGGCGGTGCCGCCGGTGAAGGTGCCGTTGCCGTTCACCTGCGGATTGGTGATCAGCAGGCCCGGGGTGTAGCCGCCGTTGTAGTTGCTGAGGTTGACCTCGAACTGGTTGGCGGTGTCGATCTGCTCGGCTTTGGTGTGGAACATGTCCAGCGTGCTGGTCCACACGTTCGACGGGCGGAACTGCACGGTGGCCATGTAGCCGTCACGCTTGGCGTTGCCGGTACGGCGCAGCGCCTTGATGCCGTCGGAGAACGCGGTGCCCGGCGCCACGCCGGGGCGGTTGCCCTGGTCGGTCTGCTCGGTGGTCCACGGCTCGTACAGGCCCACCTGGTTTTCCTGGATCGGGTTGTCGCTGTGCGCGTAGCCCAGCGCGATGCCCCAGGTGTCTTCGGCGAACTGGTCGATGTAGCTGGCGCTGAAGCGGTTGCCGAACGCGTCCACGTTGGCTGCCTTGCCCAGCGAGTTCTTCGAATAGCGGCCGCTGAGCGCGATCACGCGCTCGCCGAACGCCAGCGGGCGCACGGTCTGCATGTCGATGGTGCCCGACAGGCCCTGGCCGACCAGCGCCGCATCCGGGGTCTTGTACACGGTCACGCCGTTGACCAGTTCGGACGGGTACTGGTCGAACTCCACGCTGCGGTTGTCGCCGGTGCTGACCACTTCACGCCCGTTGAGCAGGGTGGTGGCGAAGTCGGGCGACAGGCCGCGTACGCTGATCACCTGGGCACGGCCGGCCACGCGCTGGGCGGCCAGGCCGGGCAGGCGGGCCAGCGATTCGGCGATGCTCACATCCGGGAGCTTGCCGATGTCTTCGGCCGAGATCACCTCGACCACCGAGGTGGCGTCCTGTTTGATCGCAATGGCGTTTTCGATGCCGCGGCGGATACCGGTGACCTGGACGGTATCCAGGTCGGTGGCGGCGTTACCCGCCGGCGGTGCGGTGGTGGTGGACTGCGCCAACGCCAATGACGGCGTCAGGGCGACGGCCAGCGCGATACTCAGCGCGCTGCGCTTGCGATTCAACATTTTCCCCTCCCAGGCAATGTTGCCAAACTCATGTTGTGATCAACGGCGATGCGTTGCCGCAGGTGTCATGGCGCGGTGGCCGTTGACTGCGTGGCTATGGTAGGCAGCGCGCCTTCGGCGTGAATCACCCTGCATACGTATTCAATGAAAATGCGGGATTATGGAACCGGTTTCACCGGCGGCTCGACCAACGGTCGTGCCCTACCGGGCCATTCGACGCCCGCGGTAGGTAACGACCGTTGGTCGTTACGGCTTCACAACGGGGTAAACCGGATGGCTTGGCCGCCACCGGGCGCCAGCACGATAGTCAGGGTGTCCGCGCTGGTGACCTGGCGGGTTTCGCGCGTGAACGCGAACGGATTGGACTGATAGTCCGCACCGTCGCCATCGCGGTAGATCTCGGCGCGGTAGCGCACGCCGGGCTCCAGGAACGACAGCGGTACCGGCAGCGAACGCCCATGCTCATCGGTGATGCTGCCCAGGAACCAGTCGCGGCTGTGGCGATCCTTGCGCGCGATGGTCACGTAGTCGCCCACCTCACCATCCAGCACGCGGGTGTCGTCCCAGTCCACGGCCACATCCTCGATGAAGCGGAACGGCTCGCGGTGCTGTTCATAATGCTCGGGCAGGTCGGCGGCCATCTGGATCGGGCTGTAGATCACCACGTACAGCGCCAGCTGGCGGGCCAGCGTGCTGGGAATGGCCTGGCCGTGGCGGCCCTTCAGGCTGAGGATGCCCGGGGTGTAATCCATCGGCCCGGACAGCAGCCGGGTGAACACCAGGTTGACCTCGTGTTCGGGCGGGTTCGGCGGCTGGCCCCAGGCGTTGTACTCCATGCCGCGCGCGCCTTCGCGCGAGATCCAGTTCGGATAGGTGCGGCGCAGCCCGGTGTCCTTGATCGGCTCGTGCGGATTCACCGCGATATGGCGCTTGGCTGCTTCCTGCACCACCTTCAGGTGATGGCGGGCCATGAACTGGCCGTCGTGCCACTCGCGCCACAGCGGGCCGCCGGCCGGATTGCGCCGATCCACCTGGCCGTCGTCGCAGACATAGCCGCTCTTGAACGAATCCACGCCCAGCCGCGCATACAGGTCCAGGGCCGCGCCCAGCTGGTCTTCGTAGTGCTCGATCGCGCAGCCGGTTTCGTGGTGGCCGATCAGGTGCACGCCTTTCTTCGCGCCGTAGGCCGACAGCGCCTCGATGTCGAAGTCCGGGGTGGCGCGGGTGAAATCGAAGTCGTAGCCGTTGCCGACCCAGTTGCCATC
Organism: Stenotrophomonas sp. GbtcB23; assembly: GCF_019091045.1. Classification (NCBI taxonomy): domain Bacteria; kingdom Pseudomonadati; phylum Pseudomonadota; class Gammaproteobacteria; order Lysobacterales; family Lysobacteraceae; genus Stenotrophomonas; species Stenotrophomonas sp. GbtcB23. The sequence goes on from NZ_JAGXKC010000004.1 coordinate 25,187, forward strand.
CCAGCCCGGGTTCCAGCCTTCCACCAGCACGCCCCGGAAACCGTGTCTGGCGGCAAAGTCGATCACCTTCTTCGTCTTCGCCGTGGTCGCCGCATGCTTCGGACCGGTCGCCCAGCTTTCCTGGTCCAGGTGCATCGACCACCACACGCCCAGGTATTTGGACGGCTTCACCCAGCTCACATCGCCCAGTGCGTTGGGTTCGTTGAGGTTGAGGATCAGGTTGGATTCCACCAGCCCGCCGGCGGTGTCGCTGATCTGCAGCGTGCGCCAGGGCGTATCGAAGGGCAGGGTGCGGCGCACCTTCCAGCCTTCGGCCGACGGCGACAGCTGGGCGCGCAGGCGCTGGCCCTCGGTGCGCCGCAGCCACATGCCGGCGTAATCGACCAGTGCCGCCTCGTGGATCGCCACGTGCAGGCCGTCGTGGCTGCGCAGGGTGAGCGGGGTATGGGCCAGCGGCACCTGGTCCAACGGCGTGCGCTGGTACGGGTACTCGTAATGGATGGGCTCGCCAGCGGGGATCCACCAGGCGGTGGATGGCGGGGCGATCGCGAACTCGGTCAGCTCGTCATCGATGATCGCCTCGCGCAGGCCCGGCTGCAGCGGGAAGTGGTAGCGGAAGCCCAGGCCGTCGTCGTAGACGCGGAACACCACGTCCAGCCGGCGCTTGGCACCGCTGCGCTCGCCCAGGTGCACAGTGACTTCGTTGTAGTGGTTGCGCACGCTGCGGCGCTCGCCCCAGGGTTGTTCCCAGGTGTCATCGACACGGCGCGTTTCCTGCCCGAGCACCGCCAGGTCGCGGTCCAGGCGGCCGTCGCGCAGCTGGAAGCCCAGTTTTGATTCGGCCACCACGGTCTGGCCGAGGCGCTCGACCCGGTAACTCGGGTTGCCGCCATCCAGCTGCAGCGACACCTTCAGAATGTCGCCCGGTGAGCTGGCGCTGGCCACCGTGACCGGTTCAGCGTGTGCGGCGGTGGTGCAGACCAGCAACGACAGTGCCAGCCAGGCCAGCGGGCGGGGCGCGGCAACAGCGCGCAACAACGGCAACTCCAGTGGCATTTCCCCTCCCAGGGCAGCGCATATCTGCCCCGGACTATAGCCACGCCTGCCGCGGCCTCACCGCGCATCGCCATGAATACGTATGCAAGCGGGCACGTATATCGCCTGTGCAGTGCGACGGGCGACGGTCGTCGCCTACCATGCAGGCAGGCACCCTGGGAGGGGGCCGCGACGACAGCGCCCCGGCGCTGGCGAACCATACCGCGTGCAAGAAGGGAGGAAGGCCGACGGGCGCAAGCCGGTCCGCCGCTTTTCGATGCTGAAAACGATCTGCCTGACCGCTGCCCTCGGGGCGGCGCTGGTGTCCACCGCTACGGCGGCGGACCTGACTTTCGATGGCCGCACCGCGCGCGCCACCGCCGCTGCCGACGGCAGCTTCCAGCTGCTGGCCGATGGCAAGCCGGTGGCGATTGCCGCCCAGCCGATGCGCAGCCGCACCGACAGCGTGATGTTCGATGCGCTGTTCGCGCTGGCCCAGCAGGACATGGCCGCCGACCGCGTCGACGCGATCCGCGACCCGGCCTTCAATTTCGGCAACCCGGTGGACTGCGAGTGCTTCCAGACCGGCGAGCGCTGGCCGTACGTGTGGACGCGCGATGTGAGTTTCGCCGCCGACCTGGCGCTGGCCCGGCTGGAGCCGATCCGCACCCGCCAGTCCCTGCAGTTCAAGCTGTCCAAGGCACGCGACGGCGTCACCCCCGGCCTGTTCGTGGCCCAGGACACCGGGTCCGGCGGCAGCTGGCCGATCAGCAGCGACCGCGTGGTGTGGTTCCTGGCCGCACGCGACCTGCACGACAATTCCAGCTTCATGACCGAGACCTGGCAGGCCCTGCAGGCCACCCTGGCCCAGGACCGCGCGATGGTGTTCGATGCACGCATGGGGCTGTACCGCGGCGAGACCTCGTTCCTGGACTGGCGCGAGCAGACCTACCCGGACTGGACCCGCAACGACGTGCGCTTCATCGGCGACTCCTTCGCGCTGTCCACCAACGTACTGCACTACCAGGCGCTGCGCCTGGCCGAGAAGTACGCCCGCGAGCTCGGCGACGCCCGCGCCAGCGAGTACGCGGCCTGGGCCGACGCGCTGGCCACGCAGATCGACGCGCGCTTCTGGCGCGAAGACGCCGGCATGTACATGAGCTACATCGGCGAAGCCGCACACCCGGTGCCGTATGCCAAGTACGACCTGCTGGGCATCTCGCTGGGCGTGCTGGCCGAGGTGTTCCCGGCCGAGCGTGCCCACCGCTCGCTGGCCAACTACCCGTACGTGGAAGGCGGCAGCCCGGTGGTGTGGCCGCAGGAAGCGCAGCAGCCGATCTACCACAACCGGGCGGTGTGGCCGTTCGTCAGCGCCTATTCGCTGCGCGCGGCACGCAAGGTGGAGGATGCCACCCGCATCCAGCGCGAGATCGAATCGCTGATGCGCGGCAGCGCGCTGGCCGGTTCGAACATGGAAAATTACGAGATGCGCACGCTCGCCGTGCACGTCAACGAAGGCCCCTTGAGCGGCCCGGTGGTCAACTCACCGCGCCAGCTGTGGTCGGTGGCCGGCTACCTCTCGATGGTGCTTGAAGGCGTGTTCGGCGTAGAGGCCGACGGTACGGTCGCGCCCAAGCTGCCGGTGGCACTGGTCCCGCAGCTGTTCGGCAAGCGCGACAGCATCGAGCTCGACACCGGCAGCACCCGCTACATCCTCAAGCGCCCCCGCACCCTCGACGGCGACCTGCTCGTAGCAAAGAAGATCGAGCGCAAGGGCAACACCGTAACCGTAGCGCTGGAAGCTCGTAGAGCCACGCCCAGCGTGGCTGCTCGCCGCACAGACGACGCAAAACCCAACGCCTTCGCCCCGGCCACCCCCGCCGCCCCGGCAGCGCAGAAGCGCGGCAACACCTGGACCATCGCCATCCCCGCCCACCACCAGCTCTGGCAGGACGGCATCGCGGTGGGCAGCTCGGCCATCCACACCGTCACCAACGACGGCCACCAGCACTGCCTGAGCCTCACCCGTCGCGAAGGCGACCTCGAGTCGCTGCACAGCCCGATGACCTGCATCGGTCCGCAGCAACGCCTGCCCGGCGCAACCCAGTGGACGTGGAACGCCGCCACGCCCACCCGTGTGCGCATCCGCCTGCACTACGACAACCCCAACGGCCCGATCAACACCGGCGTCACCGCTGCCGTGAAGCAACTGGCCGTGCAATGCGCGGGGCAACCGGTCCAGCGCGCCACGATCGTGATGCCGCACAGCATCGGCCCGCAGGATTCCACCGCCGCCGAATTCGAACTGCCCAAGGGCAGCTGCCGTTTCACCCTGAAACCTGGCTTCAACATGAGCGCACTGGAACACTTCGCCCAGTACAACGGTGGCAAGGGCGGCCGCAACGGCGTGCTCAACGCGGCCAACGTCCGGGCGCTGCTGGTCGCACCGGTGGCCGGCGACGCGGAGGCCGCGCGATGAGCCGCACCGCCAAGCCGACCCTGTCGTTCTGGCAGATCTGGAACATGTGCTTCGGCTTCCTCGGCATCCAGTTCGGGTTTGCCCTGCAGAACGCCAACGCCAGCCGCATCTTCGAAACGCTGGGCGCGCCGATGGACGCCGTGCCCGGGCTGTGGATCGCCGCACCGCTGACCGGGCTGCTGGTGCAGCCGATCATCGGCTACCTGTCCGACCGCACCTGGACCCGCTGGGGTCGCCGCCGCCCGTACTTCATGATCGGCGCGGTGTTCACGACGCTGGCCCTGCTGGTGATGCCGAACTCGCCCACGCTGTGGATCGCGGCGGGCACGCTGTGGGTGCTGGATGCCTCGATCAACGTCTCGATGGAGCCGTTCCGCGCGTTCGTCGGCGACAAGCTGGCCCCGCGCCAGCGCCCGACCGGCTACGCAATGCAGAGCTTCTTCATTGGCGTAGGCGCCATCGTGGCCAGCTTCCTGCCGTTCATCCTGGCGCACTTCGGCGTGGCCAATACCGCTGCCGCCGGCGAAGTGCCGCCGACCGTGCGCTATGCGTTCTACTTCGGCGCGGTGGTGCTGCTGGCCTCGATCGCCTGGACGGTGTTCAGCACGCGCGAATACTCCCCGACCGAGCTGGCCAGCTTCGATGATGCCGAGCCGCCGGCCGTGCACCAGTCCGCGCCTGTCGCCGGGCCGCCGCCGATGCTGCAGATCGGCGGCTGGATCGCGCTCGGCCTGGCGCTGGCTGCGGCGATCGCCTGGCGCAATGGCGACAAGATGCTCTACGTGCTGGCCGGGCTGTGCATCGCCTACGGCCTGCTGCTTGGCGTGGCGCGGCTGCTCCCGGGCCCGCACATGCTGGCCGTCATCGTCGATGACCTGCGCAGCATGCCGCGCACCATGCGCCGCCTGGCGTGGGTGCAGTTCTTCTCGTGGTTTGCGCTCTTCGCGATGTGGATCTACACCACTGCCGCGGTGGCCGGTACCCATTTCGGCTCTACCGATCCGGCGTCGGCCGCCTATAACGAGGGCGCCAACTGGGTGGGCGTGCTGTTCGGCGCGTACAACGGCTTTGCCGCACTCGCCGCGCTGTTGATTCCGCTGATGGTACGGCTGATGGGCCTGCGCCTGAGCCACCTGGTCAACCTGTGGTTGGGCGGCCTCGGGTTGATCTCGCTGATGCTGATCGACGACCCGAAGTGGCTGCTGCTGTCGATGGTCGGGGTCGGTTTCGCCTGGGCCTCGATCCTGTCGCTGCCGTATGCACTGCTGTCTGACAGCGTGCCGGCGGCCAAGATGGGCGTGTACATGGGCCTGTTCAATTTCTTCATCGTCATCCCGCAGCTGGTCGCGGCCAGCGCGCTGGGCTTCATGCTGCGCCTGTGGCTGGGCGGCAACCCGATGCACGTGCTGGCGCTGGGTGGCGTCAGCCTGTTGATCGCCGGGTTGTGCGTGCTGCGGGTGCCGTCCCACCAGGAGGTTGTCTGATGCTGTCTCGTTCGCGTTTGTCGCTGGGCCTTTCGTTCGCGCTGCTGGCCGGCCATGCCGTTGCCGCCCCGCGCCCCGAGTACGTGGGCACGTTGGAGCCGTTCGCCAGCGATGCGGTGTACTTCGTGGTCACCGACCGCTTCGTCAACGGTGACCCGACCAACGACCACCGCGACCAGGGTGGCAAGCACCGCACCTTCGACATCCCGGTGCCGTGCCCGGACAAGGTCGACGGCAACATCGGCTATCTCGGCGGCGACTTCAAGGGCGTGCTCGACAATGCCGACTACATCCGCAACCTCGGTTTCGGTGCGGTGTGGATCACCCCGATCATCGACAACCCGGATGAGGCCTTCACTGGCAGCAAGCCGATCAGCTGCACCAGCACCCTGACCGACCGCGGCAAGACCGGGTACCACGGCTACTGGGGCATCAACTTCTACAAGCTCGACGAGCACCTGCCCAGCGCGGACCTGGATTTCGCCGGGCTCACCCGTGGCCTGCACGACGCCAAGCTGAAGGTGGTGCTGGACATCGTCGGCAATCACGGTTCGCCGGCCTGGACCATGCCGGTGAAGCAGCCGCAGTTCGGCCAGATCTTCGACAAGGACGGCAAGCTCATCGCCGACCACCAGAACCTGCCGCCGCAGCAGCTGGACCCCAGGCACAACCCGCTGCACGCGTTCTACAACAACGTCGGCCCGGTCGACGCGGCCAAGGGCTCGATCTTCGACGGCAACCTGGCCGAGCTGGGCGACTTCAACCAGGACAACCCGGCAGTCATGGAGTACCTGGTAGGCGCCTACCTGCAGTGGACCGCACAGGGCGTGGATGCGCTGCGCATTGATACCATCGGCTGGCTGCCGCACCCGTGGTGGCATGAGTTCGTCAACCGGATCCGCGCCAAGCATCCGGACATGTTCATGTTCGGGGAGGCGTTCGACTACGACGCAAGCAAAATCGCCAAGCACACCTGGCCGACCAACGCCAACGTGAGCGTGCTGGACTTCCCGCTGCGTGGCGCGATGTCCAGCGTGTTCGGCAAGGAGCAGAAGGGCTTCGAAGCGCTGGCCGAGCCGCTGCACCTGGTGGGTGGGCCGTACGCCAACCCCTACGAGCTGATGAGCTTCTACGACAACCACGACATGGCGCGGCTGGATGCCAGCGACAACGGCTTCATCGACGCGCACAACTGGCTGTTCACCGCGCGCGGCATTCCGGTGCTGTATTACGGCTCGGAAACCGGCTTCATGCGCAGCCGCGCCGAACACGCGGGTAACCGTGCGTACTTCGGCCAGCCGCGGGTGGACGCCGCACCGCAGAGCCCGATCTTCGGGCCCCTGCAGCGGATCGCCAAGCTGCGCGAGGCCACCCCGGCCCTGCAGCGCGGGCTGCAGGTCAACGAACGCCTGCAGGGCGACCAGGCGGTGTTCTACCGCGTACTGCAGCACGGCGGTACCGCGCAGACCGCGCTGGTGCTGCTCAACAAGGGCGACACCGCCAGCACGTTCGAGGTCAGCCGCTACCTGCAGCCGGGCACCTGGCGTGATGCGCTGGGCGGCGGCAGCCAGGCGGTCACGCGCAGCCTGAAGGCCGACGTCCCCGCGCACGGGGTGAAGGTGTACCTGCTGGATGCGGCGGTGAACCAGAAGGAACTGCAGGCCGAGCTGGCGAAGGCGGTGGCGGACCAGCAGGCGAGGACCACGCGCCTGTCCCGGTAGGTACCCACCGTTGGTGGGTACGCCCTGACCACCGACCAACGGTCGGTGGCTGCCGACCGGGTAGAATCGCCCCATGAACTACCTCACCCCACTGACCCCGATCGAAGCCCTTCTGCAATCCGCCATGGACGGGAAGACCCCGATCGGCGCTTTCATGAAGGCCTTCGTCGCCTCGGACGTGGTGCTGCTCACCGGCAGCCTGGTCACCCCCGACGGCAGCGGCTTCGACCCGCTGCTGTTCGACAAGCAGGGCACCCTGCACGTGGCGGTGTTCACCCACATGGAGCGGGTCGGCTTCCACAGCCAGCAGGCGCCGCACACGATCCGCATGCAGATGCTGGAGGTGCTCAAGCGCGTACCCGGCGGCTATGGCGTGGTGGTCAATCCGGGCACCTCGCTCGGCTTGGAACTGTCCCCGGCAGGCATCGGCGAGATCCTGAAGGATTTCGCCTGAGGGATGGCCTGCAGTTCCCGCTCCACGCGGTTTGCACATTGCTGAAGTGGACTTAATGTAGAGATGTCGATCACACAATCTCTACACAGTGCTGGTTGCTAGACTCCGCCGCAAAACAGGGGTCTTTCATGCAGACAGAGTCGTCGCGCGTCACCACCGGTGTACAGGGCCTGGATACCATCCTCAGTGGCGGCTTGCCGCAGGGGCGCCTCTACCTGTTGGAAGGCCCGCCCGGCTCGGGCAAGACCACGCTGTCCCTGCAGTTCCTGCTGCAGGGCCTGAAACAGGGCGAACGCTGCCTGTACGTGACCCTCTCGGAAACGGCGGAGGAGCTGCGCGAGGTGGCCAGTGCGCATGGCTGGTCGCTGGAGGGCCTGCACCTGTTCGAGCTCGGCTCGGCCGAAGATGCGCTGGGCAATGGCCGGCTGCAGTCGGTCCTGCATTCGTGGGAAGTCGAGCTGGATGAAACGGTAAAGCTGGTCCTCGGCGAAGTGGATCGCATCCGGCCCAACCGGGTGGTGTTCGATTCGCTGTCCGAGCTGCGCCTGCTGGCCCAGGACTCGCTGCGCTACCGCCGCCAGATCCTGGCCCTGAAGCAGTTCTTCGCGCCCAAGAGCGCCACCGTGCTCCTGGTGGACGACCTGACCTCGGGCGCCGATGATCGCGACGGGCAGCTGCACAGCCTCTGCCACGGCGTGATTTCGCTGGAACGGCTGACCCTGGACTTTGGCGCAGCGAGGCGCCGGATGCAGGTGCAGAAGCTGCGCGGCGTGGATTTCGTTGCCGGCTACCATGACATTGCCATCCGCACCGGCGGGCTGGAAGTGTTTCCGCGGCTGATCGCCTCGCACCACCATGACGACTTCGGCGGGGAGACCCTCGGCAGCGGCGTGGCGGAAATCGACAACCTGCTCGGCGGCGGCCCGTTGCGCGGCACCAGCACCCTGTTGACCGGTCCGGCCGGCAGCGGCAAGACCAACGTGGCGCTGCAGTATGTGTGGGCCGCCTGCGAGCGCGGCGAGAGGTGCTGCATCTTCGAATTCGACGAGCGGGTGGGCACGTTGCTGGCCCGCGCGAAGGCGCTGGATATCGACCTGGGGTCGCACCTGGCCTCGGGCTTGCTGGAGATCGTGCAGATCGACCCGGCCGAGATCTCGCCCGGTGAGTTCTCCTGGAACGTGCGCAAGGCCGTGGAGCAGCGCGGCTGCAGCGTGCTGGTGATCGACAGCCTCAACGGCTACGTGGCCGCAATGCCGCAGGAGAAGCAGCTGATGCTGCAGCTGCATGAAATGCTGTCCTACCTCAACCAGAAGGGCGTGGCCACGTTCCTGATCAACCCGCAGCACGGCCTGGTGGGTACGATGTCCACCGGCAATCTCAACGTGTCCTACATCGCCGATGCGGTGATCCTGTTCCGCTTCTTCGAGGCACAGGGGCGCATCCGCAAGGCGATCTCGGTGATCAAGAACCGCGGCGGCGCCCACGAAGACACCATCCGCGAGCTCAAGATTAACGGCAGGGGCCTGGCACTCAGCGCGCCGCTGAACGAATTCAAGGGCATCCTCACCGGCACCCCGGAGTTCGTGGGCGATACGGCATCCCTGCTGGCCCATCCCTATGCAGGATGACCCCGGGCGCGGCGGCGTTGTCCATATCGTCGCCCCGTTCGGCCGCGATGCGGCCAGCATTGCGTCGGTGCTGGATGGCGCAGGGCTGGCCACCCGGCCGGCCGATACCCTGGACGACCTGGCCGCTGCGCTTGATGACCAGGCCGGCGTGGTGCTGATCACCGAAGAAGCCATCGCCCGTGGTACCGATTGCCTGCTGCAACGCCTCTCCGCCCAGCCTGCCTGGTCGGACCTGCCCGTCATCCTGCTGCGCTCCCCGCGTGCGCACCGTCGTTCGCCGTTTGACAGCCTGCTGCCGCGCACGGTCAACGTGGTGGAACTGGATCGGCCGCTGGGCGGCATGTCGCTGCTCAGCGCCGTGCAGGGCGCGCTGCGTGCGCGCGAGAAGCAGTTCCTGGTGCGCGACCAGATGCGTGCGCTGGCCGACAGCCGCAGTGCGCTGGAGCGCAGCGCGAAAGCGGCACTGGAAGCCAGCCGCCAGCATGCACTGGAGCTGGAAACGGTGGTCGCCGAGCGCACCCGTGAGCTCGAAGCACAGATGGCCGCGCGCGAGGCCAGCGAAGCGGCACTGCGGCAGTCGCAGAAGATGGAGGCGATCGGCCAGCTGACCGGCGGCATCGCGCATGACTTCAACAACATGCTGACCGGCATCCTGTCGGCGCTGGATATCGTGCGGATGCGGTTGGAGCTGGGGCGCACGGATGATCTGGAGCGCTTCCTGGATGCGGCCACCACCTCCAGCCAGCGCGCCGCCGCCTTGACCCAGCGCCTGCTGGCATTCTCGCGCCGGCAGTCGCTGGACGCGCGGCCGGTCGAACTCAACGCACTGGTCGGCGCGATGCAGCACCTGCTGCGCAGCACGCTGGGCGAGAGCGTTCGTATCCGTACCGAAGAAGCGCCGGCACCGCTGCACGCGGCGCTGGACACCAACCAGTTCGAAAGCGCGCTGTTGAACCTGGCCATCAATGCACGCGATGCGATGCCCAACGGAGGTGAGCTGGCGCTGCGTACCTTCCCGCTGCGGCTGGCCGATGGCGAGCGCGCCAGCGTGCCCGCAGGCGATTACGCCGTGGTTGCGGTTTCCGACACCGGCACCGGCATGCCGCCGGAAGTGGTGGAGCGCGCCTTCGAGCCGTTCTTCACCACCAAGCCGATCGGCAAGGGCACCGGCCTGGGCATGTCCATGGTGTATGGCTTCATGCAGCAGTCCGGCGGCCATATCGCCATCGATTCAACGCCAGGGCAGGGCACCACGATCTCGCTGTTCATTCCGCAGGTGGAAGCCGACGCCGAGCCGGAGCCGGCCGCGGACGCGGCGCCGGTGGCACTGGGTGCGGGACAGTCGATCTTGGTGGTCGAAGACGATCCGCAGGTGCGGATGCTGGTGACGGTGGTGCTGGAAGACCTGGGTTACACGGTGGAGGTGGTGGGCGATGCCGACGGCGCGCTGCCGGTGCTGGCGTCAACGCGGCGGCTGGACCTGCTGGTCACCGACGTCGGCCTGCCGGGCATGAACGGCCGCCAGCTGGCCGAGATCGCCCGCCAGTCGCGGAGCGAGCTGCCGGTGCTGTTCATGACTGGCTACGCGGAGAAGGCGCAGGAGCGCTCGGCCTTCCTCGAGCCCGGCATGAGCATGATCGCCAAACCGTTCCTGCTCGAGGCCTTCAGCGACGCGGTGCGCAGCGCGCTGGCCGATGCCGTCAGTGACGCCAGCGCCTGAGACCCTGACCAACGGCACCCTGACCACCGTCACGCGTCGGCAGGGTCCATGGTGACCCACACTGTCTGCATCGATGGATTGAGGGTGGTGGCATGCAACGCAGGTTATGGATCGCAACGCTGTTGGTTTCCGCCTTTCCATCGCTGGCCGCGGTGCCGGTCGATCTGGCGACGCTCGACCGGGAAATGACCGGCCCGCGCACCCAGGTGCTGGTGCTGGGCAGTGTGCACCTGAGCGAGGTGGAAGGCGGCGTCCAGCCCGGTTCCCTCGGTCCCCTGCTGGACAAGCTGGCCGTCTACAAGCCGGACATCATCACCGTGGAAGCCATCAGCGGTGAGCAGTGCGATCTTGCCGATCGCCATGCCAGCGTCTATGGACCGGACTACTGCGCCAGCACCGACGTGGCGCGCACGGCCACCGGCCTGCAGATCCCGGCCGCGATTGAGAAGATCAACGCCGCCCTCGACACGTGGCCGAAGGCACCCACGCCAGCCCAGCGCCGCCAGTTGGCCGCATGGATGCTGGCCGCCAACGAGCGGGCCTCGGCCTACACCCAATGGCTGCAGCTGCCCCCGGTGGAGCGCCGCGCTGGCGATGGATTGGATGCCACGCTGGTTGCCCTGCTGGACACCATCGCCACCCGCCAGAACGAGAGCTACCTGATCGCCGCGCAGCTGGCCGCGCGACTGGGCCTGCCTCGCGTGTACGCCATCGACGACCACACGGGCGACAACATCCAGGTCAAGGATCCCAAGGCGTTCGGCACCTCGCTGGAACAGGCGTGGAACGCTGGCAAGGCAGAGCTGGACAAGAACACCGCCATCGAGGACAGGCTGGCGAAAGCGCGCGACCTGCTGCCGCTGTACCGCTTCATCAATGCGCCTGAACGGCTGAATGTACTGACCGATGTCAACGTCGGCGCCACGCTGCGTGCAACATCAGTCGAGCATTACCCGCAGATCTGGGTCAGCGGCTGGGAGATCCGCAACCTGCGCATGGTGGCCAACATCCAGCAGACGTTCCGCGAACGCCCGGGCGTGCGCGTGCTGTCGGTGGTCGGTGCCTCGCACAAGCCGTGGTTCGACCAGTGGCTGGGCCAGATGCAGGGGGTGGACATCGTGGATGCGGAGCAGGTGCTGAGGTAATCTCGCGGTTTCGCCCACGACCAACGGTCGCGGGCTACCGGGGGAATCAGGGGGCAGCGTGGCGACGGAATTGAGGGATGACGAAGCGCGGGACCAGATGGCCCATCGCCACTTGCAGGCAGCTCTGGTAAGTCTCGTCGTTTCAGTGCTTGGCGCCGCTGCGCTGGGATTGGTGCTTGGCGAACTCGGCTACAGCCCCGATCTTTGCCTCTTGGCTGCTTGGGTTATCAACCTCAACACCGCACGGCACTTGGGGAAGGCCGCGCAGGCCCAGCGACGAAACGCATGGTTGTACGGAATCGCGGCCGCCACGTGGCCAGCGATTGCGATGGCCGTGTTGGGGTACCTCTACTGCCGTGTCGTTCTGCCGCGAAAAAGCTAGACCGGATCGCAATGGCTCGGGCTCAGCGCCCGGCCAGCGACGATTCCCGCAGTACCAGCTTTACCGGAATGGTCTGGCTTTCCACCGGCTCGCCCTGGATCAGCGCGAGCAGGCGCTCCACCAGCAGCTGGCCGGCCTGCTTGGTGTCCTGCTGCACGGTCGACAGGGTGGGCGATACCGACGCCGCCAGCGGAATATCGTCGAACCCGGCCAGCGCCACATCCTGGGGAATGCGCAGGCCATGCTCGCGCAATGCCCGCATCGCGCCGATGGCGATCAGGTCGCTGGCCGCGAACACCGCATCAATGGGCTGTCCATCGGCCAGCAGCGCTTGGCAGGCGTCGTAGCCGGAAAGCTCGGTCGTAATCGCATCGAACTGCAATGCCGGGTCCACCGGCACGCCGCGTTCGGTCATCGCGGCCACATAGCCGCGGTAACGTTCCTCGAATTCGGGGTAGTGACTGGATGCGTGGCCAACAAAGGCGATGCGCTGGCAGCCCTGGTCGAGCAGGTGGGCGGTGATATCGAAGCCGCCCTGGAAATTGTCGCAGCCGATCGACACCCCGGGTTGGTCCGGCAGGGCTGCACCCCAACGCACGAAATGGGTGCCTTGTTCCACCAGCCGCTGCAACCGCTCGCGTGACTCGTGGTAGTCACCATAGCCGAGCAGGATGATGCCATCGGCCTTGTTGCTGTCTTCGTAATCGGCCTGCCAGTCGGTGGACAGCTGCTGGAACGACACCAGCAGGTCGTAGCCGCGCAGCGCGCAGGCGCGGGTGATCGAGCCCAGCATGGCGTGGAAGAACGGGTTGATCAGGGAATCGTCGTTGGTGGGATCCTCGAAGAACAGCAGCGCCAGCGTGCCGGCATTGCGCAGGCGCAGGCTGGAGGCGTTCTTGTCCACCTTGTAGTTCAGCTCCCGGGCGATCTTCAGGATCCGCTCGCGGGTTTCCTGGTTCACCATCGGGCTGCCACGCAGCGCCCGCGACACCGTGGGCTGGGAAACCCCGGCCAGGTGGGCGATATCCAGGGAAGTGGCTTTGCCGCGGATGGTCATGGAGGGTAGGGCGGGGACGACGGAAGCCATGATGCCATGGGACGTGGGACCGTGGTTTTACCCCCGGTTTTCGGCCAGCATGTTGCAGAACAGCGCACCCTGTTCAATCGCATCATCCAGCGCCACGTGGGTATGCGGCAGCCGGTCGAACCAGCGCTTGGGCATGCTCCGCTTGGTGACGCTGCGGTAGTCCTTCTTCAGCATCGCCATGGCAAAGGTCTTGATATCCAGCGCTGAGTGCGAAAACGGGCTCTCCCCGGCGAACCGCATCAGGTACCAGTACACGAACAGGAAGTCGTACCCCGCCGGATACGCCACGAACACCGGCTTGCCCGGCAACGCCTTCAGCCACGCGACGTAGCGGCGCATCGCCGCCTCCGGCGCCTCGCAATCGCGCCGGCAGGCCGCCCACGCCACTGGTTGGGTCGCCCACCACGCCATGGTCTCGGGATGGCCCTGCGCCTCCGGGAGCGTGTTCAGATTGGCCGAAAAGGTCGTGAGCAGGGTCTTGTCGGCCAGATACGCCGCCGACCCGAAGCTCAGCATGGAATGCGGGCCGGGAATGGGGCCATCGGCCTCCACATCGGTGCTGACGTAGATTTCCTGCCTGTTGGCGTGGGGTGGGGTTCGTGGTAATTGGTTCATCGATGCTCACGGACGAACAAGGGAGATGGCATGAATCTGCCGATCAGGGTAACGCTGCTGGCGGTGGCATTGGGATGCAGCGCCAATGCAATCGCCGACGCCCGCCTGAAGGCCGAGATCCTCCCGGTGAGCGGTGGGCGCGGAGCCTCGATCAAACTGAAACTTGTCAATGTGGGTGACCGGGCTGCAGTGGTGTGCGGTTCCGGTCTTCCGCAGCCGAATGCGCGCGGAATGCTGTTGGACGATTTCTTCGTGGTGACGCTGCCGGATGGAGCTGAAGCCGAGTACGTCGGAATCCTCATGGACAGGTTGCCAGCCGTCCCAACTCTTCTCTCCCTGCCTGCTGGTGGCACGTTCAGCGTGGAAGTCGCGCTGGACAAGAGCTATCGCCTCGCGCCAGGAGCGGGCTACAGGGTCGCCTTACGTCTCCCCGTCGGCTATCGCAGCGATGAAGCGCCGGACGGCGCGTGGACACATGTTCCTCCCGTCCCTCTGCTGATCGTGATGCCTGAAGGGGATCCAGGCACGCGTCAAGCCCGGGGACCGGCTGGACCCCCGCCGAGGTTGCCTCAGCCGGCGGCGCAACCGGGCACAGGCCCAATCCTGACAAGGGTTTGGCAGGAATCCGACCTCCAGCGGGGGCGATCCTGACAGGGGCCGGGCGAGCAGGGATGGTAGAATGCCCCGTTCTGCAACCCTACCCAGATCACACGCAGGGCAGCCCCCGTATCGGCACCGAACAGAGTGTGATATCTGTCGGGCCTGCCCTCGGACAACGGAAGAGCAACCCTATGGCGCGCGGCATCAATAAAGTCATCCTGGTCGGCAACCTCGGCAACGACCCGGACGTGAAGTACACCCAAGGCGGCATGGCGATCACCCGCATCAGCCTGGCCACCACCAGCGTCCGCAAGGACAAGGATGGCAACCAGCAGGAGCGCACCGAATGGCACCGCGTGGTGTTCTTTGGCAAGCTCGGCGAAATTGCCGGCGAATACCTGCGCAAGGGCAGCTCCGTCTACGTCGAAGGCAGCCTGCGCTACGACAAGTACACCGGCCAGGATGGCGTGGAGAAGTACTCCACCGACATCATCGCCGACGAAATGCAGATGCTGGGCGGCCGCGGTGAAGGCGGCGGCGGCGGTGGCGGTGGCGGTGGTGGTGGTGGTGGTGGCAACTACGGCGGCGGCGAGCGTCCGCAGCGCCAGCAGGCCCCGCGCCAGGAATACGGCGGTGGTGGCGGTGGTGGTCAGCGCGGCGGTGGCGGTGGTGGCTACGGCCAGCAGCAGCGCCCGCAGCAGCAGCCGCAGCAGTCGGCTCCGCCAATGGACGACTTCGCGGACGACGACATTCCGTTCTGATCGACCTGACGCGTCTACTCACGAAGCCCCGGGAGGCCCTGCGCCATCCGGGGCTTCGTGCATTCCGGGCCGCCGAATTGATCAGTTTCTGGCAGGGGAAAGGGACGTGGTCGTGCAGCCGACAAATGCCTGTTTGTTTAACCTGTTCGTCTCCGAACAACGCTCTATCGAGTAGTGCGAATCCTGCTTGAAAATGCGTATTCTCGTAATGTAATCGTTGAAGAAACACCGTCTGTTGAACTCGATCAGCTCGGTGCCCTTGCCCCCACCGGGAGGTGTGATGTCGGTGATGACCACCCGTCCATCCGCGCCGCATTCTCCTGTTTCCTGCGGTGGCAACACCACGACTGAAACGCTTGGCCCACCCTTGCATCGGAACGTCTGCCTGCCTGTTCGCGCGCGCTGATAGCCGTCTTTGTCCGGTCCCGGTGCGGACGTGGAGAAATCGGCTGTCGCTGCGATGATGGTCATGCCTGTATCGCTCCCGCACTTGTAGGCGGCACTTACCGGTGAGCTCGTCTCCACAGCTTCCGAAGCGTCAACACAAACGGACATTGTCAGAAGAGCCAGCGCCAGTGTGTAGCTCCCGATGGTCATGTGCTTACTTTCCCGTAGGTGATCGACGTGGGCGGGTTCGCTTTCTTCTGGTAACAGATGGCGAAGATGACCTTGGAAAACTTGCCGGCGATCAGCCAGCTTGAGGCGCACAGCGCTGAGCCCATCATTCTCGCCGTGTCTGCTGTATCGCCTGCTTTTTTTTGCACGATCCTCATCCCGGTAGGACTCGACCGGCTCCAACTCCCCAACTCAGCGGAAGGTTAAATGAGCAACGTGCAGTATTTGACGTTGTGCCGTGCAGCATTATTTTTCGTGCACTGCGTCTTGCAAAAAAACGAACTACTCCTCTATGGTGCAATCGATTGCATTGCAGTGAATAGTTGCGTTTGATACCGGTTGGGAGGCCGGAAAGCGGATGCCCGACCATTCGATTGGATCGATCCAAGGCGCGCGCCTTACGCGGCGCGATGCGCTGCGCATTGCGGTCGCCGGAAGCGTTGGCCTGGCAACCGCAGGCGTGACGCCCGCGATGGCCGCCACCGCGCCGCTCAAGGGCAACCTGAAGCATTCGGTCGCCCGCTGGACCTTCCCCCAGTTGTCGGTGGCCCAGCTCTGCCAGACGGTAAAGGGCATCGGGTTCGCCGCCATCGACCTGGTGGGGCCGGAGGACTGGCCCACGCTGAAGGCACACGGCGTGTACAGCTCGATGTGCAACGGCGCGGAGCTGGGCCTGACCAAGGGCTTTGCCGGCCGCCAGTTCCACGACCAATTGGTGGAGCGCTATACCCGGCACATCGACCTGGTCGCCGATGCCGGCTACCGCAATCTCATCTGTTTTTCCGGCAACCGCAACGGTATGGACCCGCAGGAGGGCTTAGCGCATGCCGAAGCCGGGCTCAAGCGCATCCTCGGGCATGCCGAGAAGCGCGGCGTGGTGCTGGTGATGGAGCTGCTGAACTCCCG
This sequence comes from Stenotrophomonas sp. GbtcB23, assembly GCF_019091045.1. Lineage (NCBI taxonomy): Bacteria > Pseudomonadati > Pseudomonadota > Gammaproteobacteria > Lysobacterales > Lysobacteraceae > Stenotrophomonas > Stenotrophomonas sp. GbtcB23. The sequence continues at coordinate 41,819 of NZ_JAGXKC010000004.1, forward strand.
GGTCGATCACCCGGACTACCTGTGCGATCACTCCGCATGGGGCGTTGAACTGTGCCAACGGCTCGGCTCGGATCACTTCGGCCTGCTGTACGACATTTACCACATGCAGATCATGGAGGGCGACATCATCGCCACCATCGGCCGGCATCACGCGCATTTCAAGCATTACCACACCGCGGGCGTGCCGGGCCGGCACGAGATTGGAGACCAGCAGGAGCTCCAGTATCCCGCCATCTGTCGCGCGATCCGCGACACCGGTTTCGATGGGTATCTGGCGCAGGAGTTCATGCCTGCGGCACCCGATCCCATCGGTTCGCTGCGCGAGGCGATCCGCCTCTGCGACGTCTGAAATTGATATCCACCCAGGTGAAGTAGAACCCATGGCAGACAATCATTACGACGCAATCGTCGTCGGCTCCGGCATCAGTGGCGGTTGGGCGGCGAAGGAACTGACCGAGAAAGGCCTCAAGGTCCTCATGCTGGAACGCGGTCGCAACATCGAACACGTGAAGGACTACGTCAATGCGATGAAGGAACCGTGGGACTTCCCGCACCGCAACCGGCCCACCCAGGCGATGAAGGCCGCCTTTCCGGTACTGATGCGCGACTACGCGCTGGCCGAGAACCTCGAGGGAATGTGGGCCGACGAACAGGACTCGCCCTACATCGAGACCAAGCGCTTCGACTGGTTCCGTGGGTATCACGTCGGCGGACGCTCGTTGATGTGGGGGCGGCAGAGCTATCGTTTGTCGGACCTGGATTTCCAGGCCAACCTCAAGGATGGCATCGCCACCGATTGGCCGATCCGTTACGCCGACATCGCGCCCTGGTACGACCACGTGGAGAAGTTTGCCGGCATCGCCGGCACGCGCGAAGGGTTGGACGTGCTGCCCGATGGCGAGTTCCTGCCGCCGATTCCACTGAACATTGTCGAGAAGGACGTGGCCGCGCGTATCAAGCAGGCCTTCGGTGGCACCCGGCACATGATCCATTCGCGCACCGCCAACATCACCCAGCCCAAGCCCGAGCAGGGCCGCGTCAACTGCCAGTACCGCAACAAGTGCATCCTGGGCTGTCCGTTCGGCGCCTACTTCTCGACCCAGTCGGCAACGCTGCCCGCGGCCATGAAGACCGGCAACCTCACCTTGCGGCCGTTCTCGATCGTCAAGGAAGTGCTCTACGACAAGGACCGCAAGCGGGCGCGCGGCGTGGAGGTGATCGATGCCGAGACCGGGCAGACCTACACGTACACGGCCAAGGTGATCTTCCTCAACGCCTCCTCCTTCAACTCGACCTGGCTGCTGATGAACTCGGCCACCGACGTGTGGGAAGGCGGGCTGGGCTCGTCGTCCGGCGAGCTGGGCCACAACGTGATGGACCATCATTTCGGCGCCGGTGCCTCCGGCCGGGTCGAAGGGTACGATGACAAGTACTACTTCGGCCGGCGCCCCTGCGGCTTCTACATTCCCCGTTTCCGCAACGTCGGCGGCGACAGGCGTGGCTACACGCGCGGGTTCGGCTACCAGGGCGGCGCCAGCCGCAACGGCTGGTCGCGCGAGATCGCCGAACTCAACATCGGCGCCGACCTGAAGGAGGCGCTGACCGTGCCGGGCGACTGGCGCATCGGCATGACCGGCTTCGGCGAAATGCTGCCGCACCACGACAACACGATCCGCCTCGACCCTGACCGCAAGGACAAGTGGGGGCTGCCGGTGTTGGCGATGGACGTTTCCATGCGCGCGAACGAGAAGGCCATGCGCAAGGACATGGCCGCCGATGCCGCCGAAATGCTGGAGGCCGCCGGGGTCAAGGACGTGGAGATGCACGACAACGACTACGCGCCGGGCAAGGGCATCCATGAAATGGGCACCGCACGCATGGGCCGTGACCGGAAGAACTCCGTGCTGAACCAGCACAACCAGGTCTGGGATGCGCCCAACGTGTACGTGACCGACGGTGCCTGCATGACCTCCAGCGCCTGCGTGAATCCCTCGCTGACCTACATGGCGCTGACCGCGCGTGCGGCCGACCATGCGGTGCGCGAGCTGAAAGCGGGGAACCTGTAATGGAACGTCGCGACCTGTTGAAGATGATCGTCGCCGCCACGGGCGCAGCCCTGGTCGGCCTGCCCGCGCTCGCCAGTGGCCAGGCGCCGGTGGCGGGGTCGAAGACCGCCTTCTCCGAAGCCGATATCGGCACGCTGGACGAGATCGCAGAAACCATCCTGCCGCGCACGAAAACACCGGGGGCCAAGGACGCCGGTGCCGGTGCGTTCATGGCGCGGTTCGTCACCGACTGCTACACCGCCCAGCAGCAGGCCGCATTCCATGCCGGCCTGGCCGACATCGACAAACGTGCAGGTGGACGCTTCGTGGCGCTCGCACCGCAGGCCCGCACCGAGCTGCTGCGTACGCTGGATGCGCAGGCCCGGAAACGCGCCACCGAGGTGAGCGAGACCGGTACCGCCGAAGGCGGTGAAGCGACGCCGCACTACTTCACGATGATCAAGCAGCTGGCCATCTTCGGTTTCTTCACCTCGAAGGTGGGGGCAACCGAAACGCTGCAGTACGTCGCCGTGCCGGGTCGCTACGACGGCGACCTGGCCTATGTCCCCGGTACCCCCGCGTGGGGCACCAGCTGATGAGGAACCCGATGAGCAAGCCCCTGCTGATGGCCGTCTGCGTGCTGGCTGCAACGCCTGCATTCGCGCAGGCCGATGACCCCGCGCGCGATCCGACCAAGACCGAGGTGTGGAAGCCGGTGCCCGCGACCGTGGCCACCCCCATGAACGCCGCGCCGTCCGATGCGATCGTGCTGTTCAACGGCAAGGATGTCTCCGCGTGGGAGTCGGAGACGGGCGGGCCCGTGCCCTGGAGCGTCGCCAACGGCGCGCTGACCGTGGTGCCAGGCAGCAAGGGCATTCGCACCAGACAGGATTTCTGCGACATCCAGCTGCACGTCGAGTGGCGCGCGCCCACCGCGACCAAAGGCTTCGACGGCCAGCATCGCGGCAACAGCGGCATCTTCCTGCAGGAGCTGTATGAGCTGCAGGTGCTCGACAGTTACAACAACCCCACCTATGCAAACGGCCAGGCCGGCTCGCTCTACAAGCAGGCCATGCCGCTGGTGAACGCCTCGCGCAGGCCGGGCGAATGGCAGGCCTACGACATCATCTGGAAGGCACCGCGCTTCTCGCCGGGCGGTGGGCTCACGTCACCGGCGCGCATCACCGTGCTGCACAACGGCGTGCTGGTACAGGACGACACCGTGCTGTCGGGCAAGACCGAGTACATCGGTGCACCCTCGTATGCACCGCATGGGTGCGCGCCGCTGTACCTGCAGGAGCACGATTCCAAGGTCAGCTACCGCAACATCTGGGTGCGGAAGCTGTAGTGGGAAGCTACTTCGCCAGGTAGCTGGCGAGGTTGCCGATGTCCTGTTCGGAGAGTTGGGAGAAGGGCGGCATCAAGCCGCCGCCCTTCTTGATCTTGTCCTTGATCTGAGCCGAGTCCAGCCGCTTGGCGACATCGGTGAGCGCGGGGAATGTCGGCGGAACGCCGGCCCGGTTCGCACCGTGGCAGGCAATGCAGTGCGTCGCGTAGAGCTGCGCGCCGGCGGCGGGATCGTCCTTGGACCACGCGGCAGTTGCAAACGTGGCTCCACACAGAACCACGGCCATTGTCAGGATCGTTTTCAAGCAGGGCTCCTTGGCTGGCTAGCGCTGTGCGCTGGCGGGCAGGCGGGCGGTGAGGTGGTGGCGCAGGTAGTCTGCGCCGGTCTTGATGACGGTGGCCGGATCGCGCGGCTGGTCGTGTTCGACGATGTACCACTGCACCCCGGCAGCGGCGGCGGCAGGCAGGATCGCGTTCCAGTCCAGCACGCCCTGGCCGACGGCGGCAAAGCCGCCCTCGTCTTCGGCCTGGCCCTTGGGGGCATTGTCCTTGGCGTGCACCGCGAATACGTGGCCGCGGAACTTGCCCAGCATCACCACCGGGTCATGGCCGGCACGCGCCACCCAGGCCAGGTCCAGCTCGGTCTGCAGGTCGGGGCCGGCTGCGGCGAACAGCAGTTCCAGGCCGGTCTTGCCGCCGAAGTCGACCAGCTCGAAGTCATGGTTGTGGTAGGCCAGGTGCATGCCCTGGGCTTTCACCTGCGCCGCGATCCGGCCCAGTTCCTGGCCCAGGGCGGTCCAGCCGGCGGCATCGGTCGGCCGATCGTTCTTGTCGAGATACGGCACCACCAGCGTGGTATTGCCGATCGCGCGGTTGAAGGCCACCACGCCAACCAGGTCCTTGCGCAGATCGGCCAGCTGCACGTGCGACGAAACCGCCTTGATCGAATAGCGGTCCAGCAGCTGCTTGAGTTCGGCGGCGCTGACGTTCTGGGTGCCGACCGTTTCCACCGCGCCCACGCCCGCGTCGTGCACGATCTTCAACTGCTGGTCGAGCGTGCCGGCGTTGCGCAGCGTGTACATCTGCACCGCGATGGGCTGCTGTGGACCGGCCGCGTCCCCGGCAAAGGCGGGCAGGGCGGCGAGCAGCAGCAATGCGAGGGTGGTGGTCCGGCGTGCAGCAGTCTTCATCAAGAAATCCTCATGGAGTTCAACCGATGGGTGTCCAGGCGCGCGACCTGGCCGATGCAATGACGCGGTCGACGATCAGCGCCGAACGCAGGCCGTCCTCGAAAGTGGGCAGGCCCTGTGGCCGCTCGCCGTCGATGGCGTGATAGGTGTCGGCGACGAACGCCTCGAAGCACTGGGCGTAGCCCTGCGCGTGGCCGGGCGGCAGCACCGCCAACCGGCGTTGCTCGGCACTGCCGGCGCCAGGGCCGCGCACGAAGGATTCCTCGCGCTGGTCCGGCCGGCCGATCCACAGCCGCTCCGGGTCTTCCTGGTTGAACGCCACGCTGGCCGTGGCACCGTCGATCTCGAACCAGAGGCGGTTGTGGCGGCCCGCCGAGACCTGGCTGACCGTCAACGAGGCGAGCGTACCTGCGCCGGTCTTGAACATCGCCGCCGCCACGTCCTCACTGGTTACCGCCTGCATCGCGCCGCCCGCCGCCGGCGTGGTGAAGCTCTGCCCGCCCACGGCACCACGCTCGGCCACCACGGTGGCGAATGCCGCGCTGACGTCGGCGAAGCGCTCGCCGCTGACCCATTCCACCAGGTCGCACCAGTGCGAGCCGATGTCGGCGAACACGCGCGAGACGCCGCCCAGCGCCGGGTCCACCCGCCAGTTGTTGCTGGCAGGATCCAGCAGCCAATCCTGCAGGTAACTACCGTGGATCAGGTGCAGCGGCCCCAGCTCGCCCTGCGCGATGCGTGCGCGTGCCTCGCGCACCACCGGGTGGTAGCGGTAGACGAACGGCACCGTGGCGACAAGCCCGGTCGAGGCAGCCAATGCCGCCAGGGCCTGGGCGTCTTCCAGCGTGGTGGCCAGCGGTTTCTCGCAGATCACGTGCTTGCCGGCTTCCAGTGCCGCCTGCGCCATGGCGCGGTGCAGGTGGTTGGGCGTACACACGTGCACCACCTGTACCTGCGGATCGCCGACCACCTCTTCGATGTCACGATAGCCGCGCGGAACATTCCATGAGCGCGCCACTTCCTCCGCGCGCTGCGGCGACGAGGCGACCACGCCGCGGACGTCCGCACCGGCCAGCAGCGCCGCGCGACGATGCACGGCGCCGATCATGCCGGTGCCCACAATGGCGATTCCAAGCTTGCGCATCGTGTCGGCTCCTCAGTGCGTGCTGGGCGCGGCGGCAAGCGCCGGCCGGTCGCGGAACAACAACAGGAAGGCGACCAGCACCACCAGCGCCACGCCGGCCGGGAACAGCCAGATCCGCTGCCAGTCCGGGCCCGCCGCCGTGGTGTAGTGCTCCACCACCGCGCCGGACAGGAACGTGCCGATCAACATGCCCACGCCGTAGGTGGCCAGGGTGATGAAGCCCTGCGCGCTGCTGCGCGCGGCGGGGCCGGCATGCGCATCGGTGTAGATCTGGCCGGTAACGAAGAAGAAGTCGTAACAGATGCCGTGCAGCACGATGCCGATCACCAGCAGGGAGAAGCCGCCGCCCGCATCGCCGAAGGCGAACATCACGTAGCGCACCACCCATGCGGCCATGCCCACCGCCAGCATGGTCTTCACCCCCAGCCGCACGAACAGGAACGGCATGGCCAGCATCAGCAGCACTTCGGACACCTGGCCCAGCGATTGCAGGCCGGCCGCGCCGCGCACGCCCAGGTCGTTGAGATAGGGGTTGGTGAAGTTGTAGTAGAACGCCAGCGGAATGCAGATGGCGATGGAGGCCAGGAAGAACACCAGGTAGGAGCGCGACTTCAGCAGCCGCAGTGAATCCAGCCCCAGCACCTGGCCCAGCCCGGCGTCGCGCTGCTGCGCCAGCGGCGGCGTGTGCGGCAGGGTGAACGCATACAGGCCCAACGCCAGCGATGCCATCGCCGCCATCCGGAAGGTCAATTCAAGCGTATGCGCCTGTTCCCAGCCCAGCCAGCCGATCAGCACGCCGGCCACGATCCAGCCGACGCTGCCGGCCACGCGCACGGGCGGGAACTGCTTCTCCGGCGACTGCATGTGCCGCATCGCCACGCTGTTGGCCAGCGCCAGCGTCGGCATGAACAGCAACATGTAGCCCATCACGCAGGCAAAGAACGTGTTGAAGTCCGTCGCCGTGGACGCCAGCCACATCAGCACCGCACCGGCCAGGTGCAGGACCCCGAGAATGCGCTGCGCCGCGAAGTAGCGGTCCGCGATCAGCCCGACCAGGAACGGCGCCACGATGGCGCCGATGGACTGGCTGAGGAAGGCCGTGGCCACCTGGCTGGCGCTGGCCTGGAGCGGGCCCTGCACTAGGTACGTGCCCAGGGTCACGAACCATGCGCCCCAGATGAAGAACTGCAGAAACATCATCGCGCCCAAGCGCGACATGGCGTGCCTCATGGCTTGCCCTCCCAGGCGGTAATGGCTCAGATACCCAGCATGCGGCGCAGCGATGCAGGATCCGCACCGCTGTCGGCAAAGTCGTCGAAGGAACGTTCGGTCACGCGGATGATGTGGTCGCGGATGATGGCGGCGCCCTCGCGCGCGCCGTCTTCGGGGTGCTTCAGGCAGCACTCCCACTCCAGCACCGCCCAGCCCGGGAAATCGTACTGCGCGAACTTGGAAAAGATCGCCTTGAAGTCGATCTGGCCGTCCCCGAGCGAACGGAACCGCCCCGGGCGATCGATCCAGTCCTGGTAGCCGCCATACACGCCACTACTCGCACTGGCGCGGAACTCCGCGTCCTTGACGTGGAAGATGCCGATGCGCGGATGGTAGCGGTCGATGAAGCCCAGGTAGTCGATGTGCTGCAGCAGCAGGTGGCTCGGGTCGTACAGCATCTTCGCGCGGGGATGGTGGTCCACCACGTCGAGGAAGCGCTCGAAGGTCGCGCCGTCGTGCAGGTCCTCGCCCGGGTGGATCTCAAAGCACAGGTCCACGCCGCAGGCGTCGAAGGCATCGAGGATCGGGCGCCAGCGCCGGCCAAGTTCGGCGAAGGCCTCTTCCACCAGGCCCGGCGGGCGCTGCGGCCAGGGGTAGAAGTAGGGCCAGGCCAGCGCGCCGGAGAAGGTGGCATGCGCGGTCAGCCCCAGGCGCTGGCTGGCCTTGGCGGCCAGCAGCAGCTGCTCCACCGCCCAGTCCTGGCGGGCGGCCGGATCGCCGCGCTTGTCTGCTGGCGCGAAGCCGTCGAACAGGCTGTCGTAGGCGGGGTGGACGGCTACCAGCTGCCCCTGCAGGTGCGTGGACAGCTCGGTGATCTGCACGCCATGCCCGGCCAGCATGCCGGCGATGTCGTCGCAGTACGCCTGGCTGCGGGCGGCCTCGGCCAGATCAAACAGGTGCGGCGCGCTGGTGGGGACCTGTACGCCAGAATAGCCCAGGCCGGCCGCCCACTCGGCCAGCGTGTCCAGCCGGTTGAAAGGCGGTGTGTCGCCGATGAACTGTGCCAGGAACAGCGCCGGACCCTTGAGCGTCTTCAACGTGATTCACCTCGATGCAATCGATTGCATTACCCTAGCAGGACGTTCCGCAAAACCTGTTGTGCACTGCACAGCGACACGAAGAACCCAACATCCATGGCAACCATCTACGACATCGCAAAGCACGTCGGCGTTTCCGCAGGTACGGTGTCGCGGGCGCTTTCGCGGCCGGACAAAGTCCTGCCGGCCACGCGCACGCGCATCGAGCAGGCCGCCGCCGCGCTGGGCTATGTGCCCAACACGGTAGCCCGGACGCTCAAGACCCAGCGCAGCGGCAAGATCCTGGTGACCGTGCCGGACATCGCCAATCCGTTCTTCGCCCAGATCCTGCAGGGCGCGGAGGAAGCGGCGCAGGCGGTGGGCTACGCGGTCCTGCTGGGTGATACCCAGCATCGCCCCGAGCGCGAAGAACGCTACGCGCAGATGCTCCGCCGCAACGAAGCCGACGGCATGATCGTGCTGGGCCATCGCCTGCCGCCGACCGCACGCGCGATCGTGCAGCAGCAGGGCACCACCGCGCCGGTGGTCAATGGCTGCGAGTTCGATCCCGCACTGGGCATCCCCAGCGTGCACATCGATAACGCCGCCGCCGCGCGGGCGGTGATGGACCACCTGTACGGTCTGGGCCACGAGCGGATCGCCGTAGTCGGCGGGCCGCCCGACAATCCCCTGCACCAGCAGCGTCTCGAAGGGGTGCGGGCCGCCAGCAAGGCACGCGGTCGCCTGCGCCACCTGAGCGTGGTGCCGGGCGACTTCTCCGTGGAATCCGGCCATGCGGCAGCCATGGCGCTGCTGGCGGGCGCGACCGTGCCGAGCGCGATCTTCTGCTTCAGCGACCAGATGGCGCTGGGCGTGCTGGCGGCGTGCCGAGACCTGGGCATCCGCGTGCCCGATGCGCTGTCCATCGTCGGGTTCGACGATCTGGCATCGTCCAGCTACCTCACGCCTGCATTGACTACTGTCCGCCAGCCCATGCGGGAGATCGGCGAGCGCGCGGTCAACCTGCTGCTCGCCATCATCGAAGGCGTGGATGTACCGCTGCAGCAGACGCTTGAGTTCCGCTTGATGGTGCGGGGTTCGACCGCAGCACCGATGTAGAGCCACGCCCAGCGTGGCTTCGTGGTGCCTGATCGGAGAGCAGCCACGCAGGGCGTGGCTCTACGGGGCGCCGAGAGAATCGGCAGGCGCGCGTTGCGACGGTCGGTGCGTGCCGCCTTGGCTACGCCGGTTTCTTCGGAAACACTTCCACGCTCACTTCCTCGATTTGAGCATCGGCAGGCATGCCGCGTCGGGCAGTGCCAGCCTGCCGGGGTAGTACGTAGGCTAGGTGCTGGCGCGGTTGACCTGCGGCTTCCAATCCGCAACGCGGCTCAGTAAGGATGCGCTTTCCCGCAGGCCAGCACGTGGTTGTAGTCGCTGGACATGCATTGGTAGAAGGCGCGCTTGTTGCCTTCAGCCTGTTCGCAGTCGGCGGTGGTGAGCTGCGGCAGCAATGCACGCAAGGGCGCGGCGGAGGCATTGAACTGCTCCGCCTCGAGGTAACCGCCGCGGACGTTTTTTTCGCCCACTTCCAGCATGGTTTCCACGCCGTACCGCGCGTTCTCGACGGCCTTGGCGCAGTTCAGTTCGTTCTCGCCCTCGCGCACCTGGAGCAGCTGCCGGGAAATCTGGTCCGCATCGGCCACCGCGCGGTCGCGGGCGCTGGGCGCGGTGGTCGTGTCATCGGCGGCAGACACCACCGGGCCCAGCGCCAGCAGCAGGAGTACCGCCGCCGCGCGGCCGGTCCAGCGGGTCGAAAGGTTGGGCATGCGGTGACTCCATGGCGGGAACGCGCGATGATACCGCGCCCCTGTGCTGGGGTACCTCGTTTGCAGTTCCTCCTGCCAACCTCTGGATCCACCATGATGCGATTCGTCTTGTGCGTGCTTTCGCTGTTTGCGTTCGTTGCCCCCGTCGGGGCCCGGGATTTCGTCAAGAAAAGTGCCACGCAGTCGGTCGCTCTCCCGGAGCCCGACAAGGCGCAGCTGATCTTCCTGCGCCCGTCCTCGCTGTTCGGCGGCATGTACACCATGTTGAGTGAAGTAACCCCTGAGGGTGACCGTTTCATCTCGGCCATCGGTGGAAAAGACAAAGTGGTGTATTCCACGGCCCCCGGCAGGAAGATGTTCGTCTCCAACGATGGCATGCGCGTGCATTTCATGGACGCCGACCTGGAGGCCGGCCGGCGCTACTACGTACTGGTCCGTCCCGTGTATGGCAATGGCTACCAGCTGCGGCCGATCCGGCGTGATGGGGGCAGCGACTACAGCATGGACAACCCCGATTTCATCAACTGGGTCCGGCAGAGCCGGCGCGTGGAGGCATTGGGCAGCGAGCCGCCGATGCCGGCGCGGGCCCTTCCGCAGCTGGCAAAGGCCCGTGAGCTGGGCTGGGCCAGCTGGCTGGCCAAGACGCCGGCCGAGCATGCCGAGCTGACCCTGGAGCGCGCCGACGCTGTTGATCGGTAATGCCCCGGGTCATCGCCAGCCTGCCCGTTGATGGGCAGGCTCCACTCAGCGCGTGCTGCCCGCCACCACGCCGCTGCCTTCGCTTTCCGTCGCGGCCAGTGCACGCCACCACGGCGTGCCGGCATGCGGCGCGGAAAGATCCAGGCGTTCGCCCATCTCCGGCGTGGACAGCGCGATGCCCCGCTGCGCGGCCAGCGCGCTGACCCGCTCGAACGGCTCTTCCCAGCGGTGCATGGCCAGGTCGAAGGTGCCGTTGTGGATGGGCACCAGCCACTTGCCGCGCAGGTCCTGGTGTGCCTGCACGGTCTGTTCCGGCTGCATGTGCACGAACGGCCACTTGGCGTCATACGCACCGGTTTCAACGAAGGCGACATCGAACGGCCCGTAGCGTTCGCCGATGCGCTTGAAGCCGTTGAAGTAGCCGGTATCGCCACTGAAGAACACGCGCAGCTCATCGTCCAGGATCACCCACGAGGCCCACAGCGTGCGGTTGCCATCGCGCAGCCCGCGGCCGGAAAAATGCTGGGCCGGGGTGGCGGCGAAACGCACGCCATCGACCTGGGTTTCTTCCCACCAGTCCAGCTGCACCACGCGGTCCTGCGGCACGCCCCAGTCGATCAGGCGGTCGCCCACGCCCAGCGGAGCCAGGAACACCTGTGCACGCGTTGCCAGGTACTTGATGGTCGCGCGGTCCAGGTGGTCGTAATGGTCATGCGAGAGCAGCACGCCACGGATCGGCGGCAGGTCCTGCAGCGCGATCGGCGGGGCGTGGAAACGCTTCGGGCCCATCCACTGCACGGGCGAGGCGCGCTCGGAGAACACCGGGTCGGTCAGCCACCAGCCACCGCGCAGTTTGATCAGCAGGGTGGAGTGGCCCAGCCGGTACATGCTGCGGTCCGGCGCTTCGGCCAGCGCCTGCGCGGTAAGCGCGCGCACCGGCGGCGCCTTGGGCGGGGTGGTGCCCGGCGGGCGGTTGAACATGAACTCCCAGAACAGCTTGAGCGTGGCGCCGAAGGACTCCTTCGGTTTGGCGGCCACGTTGGTGAACTGGTCATCGGCGCGTTGCGGCGAAGTGTCGTAAGAGGCGATAGGCACGGTAAAGGTCATCCCGATCAGAACGGTGAGGGAGAAGGCGACAGTGAGTACAGGCAGGATGCGCATGCGTCTCCTTGGTCTTGTGGATGAGTGCGCAGGCACTCATTCATTGGCGGCAAAAAATTCAACGTTGAATGCCCTTCCAGAACAGGTCGAAACCGGCCTGCTGCAGGGTGTCGCGTTGCTCGGGCTGGGCGGCCATGGCCTCCAGCGTGGTTTCCAGCAGGCTGATCAGCACCCGGCCCAGGTAGAACGGAATGCGCTCCGGGTCGATATGGCGGGCAAGGCTGGCTTCCAGGGTCTGCAACGTGGTGCCGAACAGCCCGGCGCAGTGGGTGCGGGTGCAGTCGGTGATGCGTTCGGACACCTTCAACTGGCGCAGTGCCATGCGGTCGATCGGATGCGCCGCACCCCAGACCAGCAGCGCGTTCCATACATGGTGCAACTGTTCGCGGATCTCGGCATTTGCCGGGAACGTCCCACCAACCGCCAGCGCCAGGCGCTCTTCCAGGCGCACGAACAGCGCATTGAGCAGCGCGTCCTTGGTCTCGAAGTAGGTGAACACCGTGCCCTCGGCGACCTTGGCCGCCTTGGCGATCTGCGCGGTGGAGGCGCCCACGCCCTGTGCCGCCACCAATTGGGCGGCAGCAGCCAGGATCGCATCGCGTTTCGCTTCGCTGAGGGGGCGGGCCATGACAGACTATAAGTGAGTGACCACTCATTTATAGGGCGCGGGACGCGAGGATGCAAGGGGCGGCCGGCGAGGATGGGGCGGCCGTTCAGCTCGCCCCATCGTCGTGCTCAGCACGCTGCTGACTCGGCACGCGCGCGTTGAAATTGATGGGAGGGCGGTCTATAAGGCGGTCAGGCACCTGCATGGGCATCGACGTGGCGACCACCCGACGCAAAGCAGTTCCCGACCCATCCACCGGCACGCCGCGCCTGCTGGCCGGTGGCAATCCGCAGATTCCGAAGGGCGAGGGCGATGCCCCCGTGCAGGCGTGGATAGCGGCTATACCCGACTGGAAGCGCGAAGCGGCCCGGCAGCTCGATGCGCTGGTCGTGGCAGCGGTGCCGGGCGTGCGCAAGGCGGTGAAATGGAACTCGCCGCTGTATGCCGCCGGCGATGACGGCTGGTTCCTGAGCATGCATTGCTACGCGCGCTACATCAAAGTGGCGTTCTTTCGTGGCAAGGCGCTGGACCCGGTGCCGCCGGAGGCATCCAAAAGCCAGGACACGCGCTACCTGCACGTTGTCGAGGACGTTCCACTGGATGCGAAACAGTTCACCCGCTGGGTGAAGCAGGCCAGCCGGCTTCCCGGCGAAAGGATGTAACCAATCCCCTTCTTTCAACGTTGATCAGGACCCGGTCATGCCACGTGCCAGCTCCCGCAGCAAGCCGATTTCCACCTCCACCGCTGCACCGGAAGACGCCGCGCAGCAGATCGATGCAAAGATCGCCGCGCTGGACGACTGGCGCGGCAAAACCCTGGCGCAGCTGCGCAGCATCATCCACAAGGCCGATCCCGACGTGGTTGAGACCGTGAAGTGGCGCGGGGTGCCGGTCTGGGAGCACGACGGCATCCTCTGTACCGGGGAAACCTACAAAGCCGCGGTGAAGATGACCTTCGCCCATGGGGCCAAGCTGGACGATCCGAAGGGATTGTTCAATTCCAGCCTGGAGGGCAACACCCGCCGCGCCATCGACGTGCATGAAGGTGAGAAGATCAACGAGGCGGCGTTGAAGGCCCTGATCCGGGCGGCGGTGGCCTTCAATACGGCCAAGGCAAAAGCGAAGAAATCACCTTCTCGCTGAACCGCGCAACCCAGAATTCCACCCCCTCGCGGTGGCACCTGTCGTCAACATCGGCAAAGATGGTGCGCTGCACGATCGCCGCTGGCGCGCGCGCATCCCCCCGTAACCTGGAATTGCCTGTGCTGAGTGTTGTTGGAGTAGTGCTTGCGTTGTATGTGGTGTGGCGCTTGATCTGGCCGCTGCGCGTGCCGGTCTCGGTACGTGGCCCGCTTGGCCTGCTGGTGCTGGCGCTGGCGCTGCACCACCGGATCGTGGCGCGGTTTGCCGGCACGATGGCTTCGCCGGAGATTCCCAAGGCGGCCCTGGTGGTGCTGGCAAGCGGTTTCACCGCCCTGCTGCTGGTGGCGGTGTTCCTGCTGGTGCTGGACGTCCTGCTGCTGGGCGCGCGCCTGCTGAAGCTGCCGCGCGCTGCCGATGCCCTGCGTCGCAGCTGGCTGCGGCCAGCGGCGGGCGGACTGGCGCTGGTGCTGGGCATCTGGGGCGTGCAGCAGGGCATTGCCGTGCCGCAGACCCGGCAGATCGAGGTGACCATTTCCGGCCTTCCGCAAGCGTTCGATGGTTATCGCGTGCTGCAGCTCACCGACATCCACGCCAGCCGCCTGCTCACCGGCGACTGGGTGGCCAAGGTGGTGGCTGAAAGCAACGCGCTGAAGCCGGACCTGGTGGTGATCACCGGCGACCTGGTCGATGGCAGTGTCAGCGCCCGTGCCAACGATGTGCGCAGCCTCGGCCAGCTGCAGGCGCCGGACGGCGTGATCGCCATTACCGGCAACCACGAATACTACGGCCAGTACGCGCAATGGATGCAGGCGTTCCGCGCGCTGCACATGCAGGTTCTGGAGAACAGCCACACCCAGGTGACGCGCGATGGCGCGGTGCTGACCATCGCCGGGGTCACCGACCCGGTGGCGGCGCGCTATGGCCTGCCAATGCCGGATCTGACTGCCGCACTGGCAGGTGCCGATCCCGCCGCCCCGGTGATCCTGCTCGACCACCGCCCTCGCGAGGCCCTGGCCAATGCGGCCAAGGGCGTGAAGCTGCAGCTGTCCGGTCATACCCATGGGGGCCACATCGTCGGCATGGACCAGCTGGTCAAACGCGCCAACGGCGGTTATGTATCCGGGCGTTATGAGGTGAACGGCATGACGCTGTACGTGAGCAACGGCGCCGGATTGTGGCCGGGGTTTGCAGCGCGCATCGGCGTGCCGTCGGAGATCACCCTGGTGACGTTGCGGGCGCGGTAGACAGCGTGCCGACCACCGGTCGGCAGCTGGCGTGCGTGGTGGCCTGCGCCAGTTCGGGGGCCAGCGCGTGGGCTACGGCCATGCGCAGCATGGCGGGGCTGATGTGGCGGCGATGCACGTGGTCAATGGCCGCCATGTAGAGGCGACCGAAGCGGTTGTGGGTGCGCACCCGCGTACCCAGTGCAATCACTGCCGCGCCGTCCGCATGCAGCTGCACACGGACGCAGGAACGGAAGCGAAGGTGGCGGTCGTCCGCACCCAGCAGCACTTCGGCGCTGCGGTCGGTTGCGTCCACGCGCTGTGCATGGACCGGGAAACGACCGGCAAAGAGCGTGCTGCGGTCGGTCGAAAGCAGCGAGGAGACCGGGCAACCCAAGGCTGAAGTGCGCAGATGAAGCGGCGCCACCAGTGCATTTCGCAGTGCCATCAAACGGCCCACGCTGGGCGGTGGATTGAGCACGAAGCCTTCCAGCAGCGCTTCCAGCACCACGCTGGCCGAACGGCTTGCCACGCTGTGCGCGGGCAGCACCAGCGTGTTGTAGTCCTGGTGGTCGACGCCGTCGGCGAGCGCCCCGTGCAGCAGCGAATCCGCCGGCGGGGCGGGCAGCGCCTGCACCGGATGCCGCGCAGCGCTGCGGCCGATGTAACCCTGCGCCGGGCGCAGCCGCGCCAGCCACGCGCGCAGTGGGCCGACCAGGTCGCGTGTGCGCGCGCACAGGCCGGCCAACGCCGAACGGGCCGGCGACTGCAGCGACAGGCTCACCACCGGAACGCGCGACAGGTCGGCCTGGTCCAGCAACAACTGCAGCGGCTGCGGCAGGGTATCGGTCAGGGACGGAATGTCGGCGCTGTCCGCATCGATCTGCGCGCGCTGCGCCTCGGTCAACGCGCCGCTGCGTTCGTTGGCATGGCAGGAGAGCGCGAACAACGCCGGGTGGCGCGGGTGGCGCGACACGAACTGGTGCCAGGTGCCGCTGCCGAAGCGCACCGTGAACAGGCAATCAGGCGGGATGTCCACGCAGCGCAGCGCATGCAGGAACGCAGCCGGGTCACGCTGCAGCTGGGCATCGGACGCGGTGGAAAAGCGCAGCTGCGCACCGCCGCTGCCGGCGATGGCGGTGAACATGCGGGGCCCGGCATGGCGGTGGAACGGATGCCCCTGGCGCCCGACCGAAAACGAGTACAGCGACGACGCATCGTCGTGGGCCAGGTGCATGCCGCCGAGCCGTGCGGAGGGCTCGTCCAGCGCATCCACGAAGGCCGGATGCGCGGCCTGGCGAAGCCCGGCATCACGCAGCAGCTGGTCGCCCGCACCGATCCCGAGCTGGGTGATCAAGGCCACTTCCACCGGGCTGCCATCCCCGTACGAAGGCAGGCTGATGCTGGGGAACGAACGACTCACGCGGTGGGTGTCCAGCATGCCGGTCTCCTGGTGGCAGGGCTCAGGTCGAAGGGGTGGGTTTGCGCTTGGCGCGTGCGCGGCTCTCGCGCTGCAAGGGGCCGCCAACCGGGCAGACTTCGGCGGCCCAAGC
The DNA here is from genome assembly GCF_019091045.1 of Stenotrophomonas sp. GbtcB23. Classification (NCBI taxonomy): domain Bacteria; kingdom Pseudomonadati; phylum Pseudomonadota; class Gammaproteobacteria; order Lysobacterales; family Lysobacteraceae; genus Stenotrophomonas; species Stenotrophomonas sp. GbtcB23. Next base: position 58,048 of record NZ_JAGXKC010000004.1, read on the forward strand.
GAACAGGGTGTTGGTCAGGCGGTCGGGCACCTGGCGGAAATACACGAACTGGCCGCGCTTCTCGCGTTCGATCAGGCCGGCATCCTCCAGGATGCGCAGGTGGCTGGACAGTGCCGGCTTGCTGAAATCAAAGCGTTCGCCCAGTTCGCCCGCGGTGAGCTCGCCACCGTTGAGGTAGGCCAGGATCTGGCGGCGGGCGGTGGAGGCCAGGGCCTCGAAGATGCGGTCCATTCCGGTAGTTAATTAATTCGTTAACTAATCGTGCGCCGTGGCCTTGGGCCTGTCAAGTGCCGGCTGCCGCATCGCACCGTCACCACCGCGTCATACGCAGCGCTTACCTTGCGCCGCACTTCAGGGGTTGGGGCGGCACAGTGGCCGAGCAGGCAAGAGGGCGGCTGGCGCGGATGTTCGTGGAACACGCGCCGGTGCTTCGGGGGTTCTTCGTGCGCCGGGGGGCGCGACAGGACGCCGAAGACCTGGTGCAGGAGACGTACCTGCGTCTGCTGCGTGCGCATGCGGGGCCGGGCGAGTCCATCGCCAACCCCGAGGCGTATCTGTTCACCGTAGCGCTGAACCTGGCGCGTGAGCAGGCCAGCCGCAGGCGCTGGTCGACCCTGCCGATCGAGGACATCGAACAGCTGGGCCAGGGCCTGGCCAGCGGGGAATGCGTGGAGGATGCCGCCGAACGCGAACAACGCAGCCAGCGCCTGCAGGCGCTGCTGGCCACGCTGCCCGAACACACCCGCGCCGTGCTGGTGATGCAGTACCGCGACGGGCTGAGCTACAAACAGATCGCCGAGCGCCTGGGTGTCTCCTCGCACATGGTGAAGAAGCACGTCGTGCGCGGGCTCGCCGTGTGCCGGCGTGCGATGGCCGACCGCGAGGTGCTGCGATGAGCGCACCGTCGCTGCACCCCACCGCGTTGACCCAGGCCGCCGCCCACTGGCATGCGCTGCAACGCCAGGGCGATGTGACGCCCGCGCAGCAGCGCGCCTTCATGGACTGGCTGCTGGTCTCGCCCGAGCACCTGCGCGAGTACCTGGTGATCAGCGAAACCGCGGGCGCGCTGGGGGAGGCGCTGCGCGCGATGCCGATCGACCTGGACGCACTGCTGGCGGCGCCGGCAGCGCAGGGCACGGGCGATAACGTCGTGCAGTTGCCGGCGCGCGCGCTGCGTGCAGCCGCGCCCGCGCCGGCCCGACGCCGGTGGCTTCCTGGTATCGCTGCCGCAGCCGCGCTGCTGATGGCGGTGGGCATCGGCACGCCGCTGGCGTGGCCGCATACCACCCGCTATGTGGCCGCCCATGGCACGCCGCGCCAGATCGAGCTGTCCGACCACAGCGTGCTTCATCTCAATGCCGAGAGCGAAGTCTCGGTGCGGATGAGCCTGTTCGGTCGACGCGTTGAACTGGAGCGAGGCCAGGCCAGCTTCGTGGTCGCGCCGGACCGCCGGCCGTTCGCCGTGCATGCTGGCGGCCTGCAGGTGACCGACATCGGCACCACCTTTGATGTCGCGCTGCTGCGCGAGCAGGCGAGGATCGCGGTCAGCGAGGGCCGCGTACAGGTGCACGGTGATGGCGGCCGCGGACGCCTGCTGGCCGATCTGTCGGCGGGCAAGGTCGCCCAGGTGGACTATCGCGACCAGCGCGTGCAGCTGCGCGATGAGGACGCGGCCAGCATGATCGCGTGGTGGCAGGGCCGCATCGTGTTCCGCGACGAGCCCCTGCGCGAAGTGGCCGACCGCTTCAACCGCAGCAACACCCTGCGCCTGCGCGTGGGCGATGACGCCGGCGCGCTTCGCCTGACCGGCAACCTGCGCGCCGATGACCTGGGTTCGCTGCGTGCGTTCCTGGACCAGCAGCCGGCGCTGGTCATCCAGCAACGTGCCGATGGCATCCACGTACGCATGCGCGACGTGGCCGAAAGCGTTGTCAAAAAAAATTCATCGAATTAGCGGTGCCCGATCCACGCCTTGCCACGTCGTAGTTGGGGAACGCCACTGCCATTCCCTCACTGGATCCCACGATGCGCTGCACTCTGTTCCTTTCGATCGCCCTTGCCCTGCAGGTCACCGCGACGGCTAACGCTGCAGAACCGACCCGGCTTGCCGCCGATGCCATCGCCTCGCAGCCGCTGGACATGGCACTCAACGCGCTGTCGCGCCAGACCGGCCTGCAGTTCGTCTACAACGCGCAGGTGGCGGGGAATCCGCGCACCCCGGCGGTGCCGGCGGGCCTGAGCGCGGAGGCGGCGCTTGACCGCCTGCTGGCCGGCACCGGGCTGCGATACCGCTACCTCAATGCCGGTACGGTCACCATTGAAGCGGCGACGGCGGGCAACGAGCCCGCCTCCGGCGTGGTTGCGCCGATGGCGGCAGCCGAGGCCGGGGCCGCAACACTGCAGGCTTCTGCTGGCGGCGGCGCCGCGCCCGGCGCGCAGAACCTGGAAACCATCCAGGTAACCGGAAGCTACAGCCGCAGCCTGGAACAGGCGGTCGACCTGAAGCGCAACAACATCGGCTTTTCCGACTCCATCGTCGCCACCGACGTGGCCGACTTTCCGGAACAGAACCTGGCCGAAGCGCTGCAGCGCGTTCCCGGCGTGACCATCGAGCGCAGCAAGGGCCTGGGCACCAAGGTCAACGTGCGCGGCTTGCCTTCGGAGTACACGTACGTGTCGATCAACGACCTGGCCACTGCTTCGGGCAGTGGCGGGCGTGACGTGGAATTCGACATGTTCGCCTCGGAGATCATCCAGCAGGTCACGGTGCAGAAGTCGCCCACCGCCGCCGACGAAGAGGGCGGCATCGCCGGCTCGGTGAAGATCACCACCGCGCGACCGTTCGATTACAACGAGCGCAAGCTGGTGCTGTCGGCCGAAGGCGCACACAACAGCATCTCCGAAGAAGTCGACCCGCGCTTCGCCTTCCTGGCCGCCGATACCTGGGGCGACTGGGGCGGCCTGGTGTCGTACTCGCAGTCCAAGCGCACCAACCGTACCGACTCCACCTCGGGCATCAACTTCCGCCCGATGTCGCGCTTCCTGGGGGCGTCCGGCACGCGCGGTACCCAGGCCCAGGCCGTGCTGGCCCGCGACGCCGGGGTGAACATCGTCAACCGCACCGACACCGATGAAACCAATCGGGTTGTCTTCCAGGACAAGGTCGGCGACCGCGTCTACCTCAACGAGCAGGACAAGTGGGGCGCCACCGCGTCGCTGCAGTACAAGCCCAGCAGCAGCTTCAGCCTGACGTTCGATGCGATGCTGGGCGGCTACGATTCGACCGAGGACGAGTACGACGCGGCGGCCTATTCCGCCTCCAGCCGCAGCACCCTCGACACCATCCACGAATACGACGCCAGCACCCTGTCCGAGTACGGCATGGTGGTGCTGCGCGATGTGTCCTACACCGCCACCCAGCACGAGATGCTGAGCAAGGAGCGGATCAACAAGACCGATTACAGCCAGTACAGCGTTGCGCTCGACTGGAAGGGCCAGGACTGGTACATCGATGCCATGGCCGGCTATTCCGGCGCGGAGAAGACCTCGGACTTCTCCAACCTCAAGCACGTCGCCTACGCGCCTTCGCGCACCCGCTGGACCGGCCGCAGCGGCGAAACCATCCCCAGCACGCCGGGCGGCTTCGACATGTACAACGCCTCGGACAAGTACCTGTTCGAAGCCTACGAAACCACGCTGGAGAAGGTGGACGACGACAAGTACGCCGCCCAGGTCAACGTGACCCGCATGCTGGACCTGGCCTTCCTGCCGGCCTTGCGTGACGTGAAGTTCGGGGCGCGCTACACCGACCGCTCCAAGCAGCGCGAGTATGGCGAGCTCAAGATCACCGGGCCGACCGCCGGCAGCAGCGCCTGGGTCAACACCCGCACCCTGGCCGACAGCCCGCTGCAGTGGATCGGCGACATCGTTCCCGGCGGCGACTACACCATCAAGGACCTGGACTGGCAGCAGGTGTCCAACGACTACGCACGCCGCGCCTTCCGCTATGACGGCTTCTACACCCCCTTCGACGCCGGCCAGTTCTACCAGGTCGATGAGAAGGTGACGAGCGTGTACGCGATGGCGGATTTCGCCTTCGATATCGGCCACGTGCCGGTCAACATCAACGCCGGCGCGCGCTATGTCGATACCAGCGTCACCTCGTTCGGCTACCACCCGATCCAGCGGCCCGATGGCAGCACCGGCTACACCGATACCCCGGTGTCCAGGGACGGCAGCTACGACGACCTGCTGCCCAGCTTCAACATGACCGCTGAACTGGCCCAGGGCCTGCTGCTGCGTGCGGCCGCGTCCAAGACCATGATGCGCCCGGCGCTGACCGACATCGCCTACAAGCGTACCGCCAGCTGGAGCTCCTACCGCTTCACCGATGGCAACCCCGAACTGAAGCCCACCTACGCCAAGCAGTGGGAAGTGGGCCTGGAGAAGTACCTGGACAACGGAGCGCTGTTTGCCGCTTCCTACTTCCGCAAGAACATCGACGGCGTGGTGATCAACTCGCTGACCGGCGTGGTCGAGGATGTGGCCGTGTACAACGCCAACGGCACCCTAAACGGCATCTTCGATTTCGACGTGTACCAGCCGGTGAACGCCAAGGGTTCCTACCAGGTAGACGGCGTGGAGCTGGTGGCGCAGCTGCCACTGGGCATGTTCCACCCCATGCTGGAAGGCTTCGGCGTGAATGCCAACTACACCGTGCTGGACAGCTCGCTGGCAGGTGAGTCCGACCTGGGCATCCGCACGCCGATGCCGGGCCTGGCCGAGAAGACCTGGAACCTTACTGCGTACTACGAAAATGACCGGTTCGATGCCCGCGTGTCCTACAACCACAAAGACGAATACGTGGAATCGATCGGCTATGACATGTACCCGATCTGGCGCGATGCCTATGGCCAGATGGATGTGTCGATCGGCTACCGGATCACCGACAACATCAAGGTCAGCCTGAAGGGCATCAACCTGACCAACGAGATCACCAGCGGTTACACCATGGATCCATCCTTCCCGACCATGTACGAAGCCTCGGGCCGCCGCATCAGCCTGGGCCTGCGCGCCGACTTCTGATCATGCAGACACTTCTCCTGCTGGCGCTGCTTGCGGCGCCGGCCACGGCGTCGCCTGCCGAATCTGATGCCGGTCGCGACTGGCAGCCTGGCGACCACCACGTGCACAGCGAATGGAGCGTGGACTGGGACCGCAGCACCACGCCGCCCACGCCGATCCGTGGCGGCGACTCGTCCTACACCCGCAGCCACAACGCTGAACGGGCGCGGCACTTCGGGCTGCGCTGGATGGTGCACACCGACCACGGCGGCCCGGGCCACTCGGCGGTGACCCGCGACCACGCCTATCCGGCGCTGCTGCTGGCCCGGCAGGACGTGCCCGAGGTCATCCAGTTCAACGGCATGGAGTTCGATGTGCCTGCCGGCGAACACGCCTCGCTGGTCATCGCGCCAGGCGCGGGCGAAGCCGAACAGCTGGTGACGATCGAACGCCACTACAGTCGCGGTGAACCACTGGAAGCGGGCAGCCGCGATACCCACCAGCACATGCTGGATGCGTTGGTCCACATGCGCGGGCTGCGTCCGCTGCCGCTGATGCTGATCAACCACCCCTCGCGAACCGCCACCGGGGTGGGGCAGTGGGGCGAAGTGGAGCCCGCTGAACTGAAGGCGTGGCATGCCGCTGCGCCGCAGGTGCTGGTCGGCATGGAAGGCGCGCCCGGGCACCAGGCCACCCGCTCCGAGCGTGGCCTGTACCGGAATGCGGCGGCGCCGACCTTCGGCGGCTTCGATCAGATGACCACGCAGGTCGGCGGCGTCTGGGACCAGATGCTGGCCAACGGTAGCCGCTTCTGGATCACCGCCAGTTCCGATTCTCACGTGAACCAGCGCGACGGGGGGAGCGACTTCGATCCGGGTGAGTACAGCAAGACGTATGTCTGGGCACGCCCGGACGCCGATGACATCCTCGGCGGCGTGCGCGCCGGGCGCATGTTCGCGGTGACCGGCGACCTCATCGACGCATTGGAGCTGACCGTGCAGGCGGCCGATGGCAGCGGTGGGGTGGGGCGCATGGGCGAGGCCGTGACCGTGGCAGCGGGTACGCGGATGCGCGTGCAATTGCGGGTGCGGACGCCGGACAGCGCCAATGCGATCGGGCGACATCCGGCGCTGCGCCAGCTGCAGCTGATCGCCGGCAGTGGCACCGGCCAGGCGCCCAGGATGCAGACCCAGCGCTTTACCGCCAAGGAGTGGAAGCAGGAAGGCCCGTGGTATGAGGTGACGTGGGAGTTGCCGGCGCCACCCGGCGGCGGATTCGTACGTGCACGTGGCAGCAACACGGATGAGCCGACGCCACTGGCCGACATCAAAGGCGAAGATCCCTGGCAGGACCTCTGGTTCCATTCCAACCCGGTGTTCATCGGCAACATCCCACCGCCGTGAACGCCACGACAGGGCACCTGCACGATCCGGTCACGGCCCCCCGCCGAGTCTGGCAGTACCCGATTCCCGCACGGATACCGCCATGACCACGCTCACCCTGCACGACCTGGCCAAGAAGATGGCCGGCATCGACTTCACCATGCTGCAGACCTTCGCCGACAACGGCGAGATCGCCGGCCGCCCGATGAGCAACAACGGTGATGTCGATTACGACGGTGACAGCTGGTTCTTCTCGCTGGACAGCACCGACATGGTGCGCGAGCTGCAGGCCGAGCCCAAGGCCGCGCTGAGCTTCGTCGGCAGCAAGGGCCTGCTCGGCAAGCCGCCGTTGTTCGTGTTCGTGCAGGGCAAGGGCCGGATCATCCGCGACAAGGAAGTGATGCGCGAGCACTGGCAGAAGAGCCTGGAGCGCTGGTTCGAACAGGGTGTGGACACCCCCGGCCTGGTCCTGATCCACGTCCATGCGCACCGCATCCATTACTGGGACGGTGAAGACCAGGGCGAGATCCAGGTCTGAGGTACGCCGGAGATGCCTGCCTCCTCCGGACCGCTGGTCGGCTGCGCAGGCTGGTCCCTTCCGGGCCGCTACGCTGACCTTTTCGGCCCCGGGGAGAGCATGCTCGCGCGCTACGCCACCCGGTTTCCGGTAGTGGAGATCAACTCCTCGTTCTACCGGCCGCACAAACCCGGCACTTACGAGCGTTGGGCTGCCAGTGTGCCGCCCGGCTTCCGCTTCTCGGTCAAGATCCCGCGCACGATCTCCCACGATTCGGCGTTGGTCGGCGTGGGGCCGTTGCTTGACCGCTTCCTCGATGACTCCAGCGCGCTCGGCACCAAGCTGGGTGGCCTGCTGCTGCAGTTGCCGCCTTCATTGGCGTTGGATACCCGCCGTGCCTCGAGCTTCTTCCGCGCACTGCGCAGGCGCAGCGGGGTGCCGCTGGTGTGCGAGCCGCGCCATGCCAGCTGGTTCACCGACACGGCCGATGCGTTGCTGCTGCGCCACGGCGTCTCGCGGCTGGGGGCCGATCCAGCGCGTGTGCCGGCGGCTGCCCAACCGGGCGGTGCACCGACGTGGCGCTATTGGCGATGGCACGGCGCACCGCGCATGTACTACAGCGACTACGACGACGCGGCATTGGACGCGCTGGCCGCGCAGGTGCGTCATGCACGTGGACCCCGCTGGGTCATCTTCGACAACACCGCGCACGGCTTTGCCGTTGCCAACGCCGCGCGCCTGCAGGAGCGGTTGCATGCCTGAAGGTCCTTCCATCGTCATCCTGCGCGAGGCGGCGGCGAAGTTCCGTGGCAAGACCGTGCGCCGTGCGCTGGGCAACAGTTCCCTGGATCTCACCCGCATGGAGGGGCGGCGCGTGATAGCGCTGCACAGCTGGGGCAAACACTTCCTGATCGAGTTCAGCGGCTTCAGCCTGCGCGTGCACATGCTGATGTTCGGCAGCTACCGCATCGACGAACGCAAGCCATCGCCCCCGCGCGTTTCGCTGCAGTTCGACAACGGCGAGCTGAACATCTACGCCTCATCGCTGAAGTACATCGAAGGCAAGCTGGACGAAACCTACGATTGGCGCACCGACGTGATGAACGACGCGTGGGACCCCCGCCTGGCCCGGCGCCGGCTGAAGCAGCAGCCGGACACCCTGATCTGCGATGCACTGCTGGACCAGGAGCTGTTCGCCGGGGTCGGCAACATCATCAAGAACGAAGTGCTGTTCCGCCAGCGGGTGCACCCGGAAAGCACGGTGGGAGCGTTGCCACCGCGGGTACTCGGCCGGGTCATTGCCGACGCCCGCGCCTACAGCTTCCTGTTCCTGGAATGGAAGCGCGCCTTCGAACTGAAAAAGCATTGGCAGATCCATACCAAGCGGACCTGCCCGACCTGCGGCGGTCCGGTTTCCAAGACCTATCCCGGCAAGAGCCGGCGGCGCACCTTCTTCTGTCCCATTTGCCAGACCCGGTACTGAGTGAAGGACGGAAACCGCCCGTCCTGTAGGATGGGTGCGTCCCACGCCGTTTCGCGCGTCCTGCGCGACCCCTTGCGGTCGCCCGCTTCGCTCCCCTTTCGAGCCGTCCGCCACCGGGGTGGGCCGGCTCTCCGTGTTTCATGGAGCGCACATGCCGGGCTATACCACCCGCATTCTCACGGTTGCCGTCAACGGCCACGAGTTCCGTATTCGTGCCCTGAGCGACCTGCAGCAGTTCGCCGATCCCACCGGCCGCGCCGAACGCGCCGGCATCCATTCCTCGCTGTGGAGCCTGTTCGGCCAGGTCTGGCCCGCCGGCCGGGTGCTGGCCGAGACCATGAGCCAGTACGACGTGGCCGGCAAACGCATCCTGGAACTGGGTTGCGGGCTGGGCCTGTCCAGCCTGGTGCTGGCGCATCGTGGTGCCAACGTGGTGGCCAGTGACCACCATCCGCTGGCCGAATCGTTCCTGGCCTACAACGCCGGGCTCAACGACCTGCCGGCCGTGCATTACCGCAACCTGCCCTGGGAAATGCCAGATACGTCACTGGGTCGGTTCGACCTGATCATCGGCAGCGATGTGCTGTACGAGCGGGGCCACGGCGTGCAGATCGCCGCGGTGATGGAGCGCCACGCCAAGCCTACGGCCGAACTGCTGCTGACCGATCCCGGTCGCGGCAACCTCGGCGGCTTCTCGCGCGCCATGGCCCTGCAGGGGTATGAAGCGAGCGAAGAGGGCGGCTTCGGCGAGGATGAAAGCAGTTCGCCAGGGCGCGGACGCCTGCTGCGCTACGCACGCACCGCATAGGGCCAGGTAGGGCGTGGCGCTGCGACGACACAGTCTGCAGATCGTTTGTCGTAGGCTCCGAACCCATGACCAACCCACCGCCTGCCACACCCACCCGCTCCATGATCGTCGCTGGTCTGTCCACCGTGGTGGAGTGGTACGACTTCACCCTGTACCTCTACCTGGCCACGGTGCTGTCGCGGGTGTTCTTCGGCGGGGGCGACAACGCCCTGCTGGCCACCCTGGCCGGCTTCGCGGTGAGCTACCTCATGCGTCCCCTCGGCGCGCTCTGCTTCGGCCACTTCGGTGACCGCTTCGGCCGCCGCTACATGCTGCTGGCCTCCATGGCCCTGATGACGGTGGCGATGCTGGCCACCGCGCTGCTGCCGACCTTCGACAGCATCGGCGCCACCGCCGGCGTGCTGTTGCTGCTGCTCCGCTGCGTCATGGCGTTCTCGGTAGGCGGCGAATACACCGGCGTGGTGGCGTACCTGCTGGAAAGCGCCCCCATCCGCCGGCGCGGGCTGGTGACCTCTCTCGCCTCCGCCGCAAGCGAAGTGGGTGCCCTGCTCGCCGTGGCACTCTCGGCACTGACCGTGGCCCTGCTCAGCAGCGCCCAGCTCGATGGCTGGGGCTGGCGCATTCCCTTCTTCATCGGTGCGGCCCTGGCTGGCGCCATCCTCCTCGCGCGCTCGACCATGCACGAATCGCCCGAATTCGAACGCCAGGTGGCCGCCGGCACGGTACCGACCTCGCCGATCCGCGATACCTGGCGATACCATCGCGGCGCGGTCGCGCGCACCTTCGCCATCTCCGCACTGGGTTCGATCACCTACTACGTGGGCATCACCTACGTGCCAGCGTTTCTCGGCTCGGCCAGTGACATCGGCGAATCCCAGGCACTGTGGCTGTCCACCATCGCCGCCGTCGCCGTGATCGGCGTGACCCCGCTGGTGGGCGCGTTGTCCGACAAGGTGGGGCGACGCCCGGTGTTGATCGGGTTGGCACTGCTGTCAGCGCTGCTGCCGTTGACGATGTTTGGCGTGATGGCCACCGGCAGCGCGGTGCAGATCGCACTGGCCGCCGTGGTGCTGGCCTGCCTGGCCGGCGGCGTCAGCGCCGTCGCCGCGCCGGCCACCGCCGAACAGTTCCCCGGCGAAGGCCGGCTCAGCGGCCTGGCGCTGGGCGTGACCATGGCCACCGCCTTCTTCGGCGGCGCCACCCCGTTGTTGGCCGAACTGCTGGTGCGCCACACCGGCTGGGCGGCAGCGCCCGGGGCGATGATCGCCGCCGTCGCGCTGCTGGTATTGCCCGTTCTGTGGGGCCTGAGGGAAACGCGCCCGACCTGATTGCGCAGCCACGCAGGGCGTGGCTCTACACGGCGCGCGGGGTTACGTGCCGCCTTCGGTGGGTAGTGGCGCTGGAACGTTCAACAATCCACCGGCTGCCACATACGCCGCCAAAGCCTGTCCCTGGCTCAGCAGGTGCCGTTCCATCGTGCGCTCGGCCGCCTCCGCATCGCGCCGGCGGAAACACTCCATCAACTCGCGATGTTCCGCCAGTGACTGCGCCGTACGCCCCGGCGTCAACAGCTGCCGGCCGCGATGCATCTTCAGAATGCGGTGCAGGTCGTGCGTGATCCGGATCAACCACGGATTACCCGCGTAGTGCTGCACCGTCTCATGGATCAAATAGTTGTTGCGGTAGTAGTCGGCAATATTGCCCTCCGCCGCCGCCGCCTCCATGGCCGCATGCAGCGCTTCCAACTGCTCTACCCCCGCATCGTCGATGTGCTTCACCGCCTCATGCGCGCACCGCCCCTCCAGCATCGCCATCACCGGAAACAGCTGGTTGAGATCCTCCAGCGTCAGCCGCGTCACCCGCGCCCCACGCCCCGCATCAATCTGCACCAGCCCCTCGGCCGCCAGCAGCTTCAGCGCCTCGCGCAACGGCGTACGGCTGATGCCCAGCTCCTCGCAAAGCCCCGGCTCATCAATCCACTCCCCAGGCGGCAAGCGGTAGTCATAGATGCGCTCACGCACATGCTCGGCCACCTCTTCATAAAGAGGCGCGCGCTTTTTAGAGGAACGCGGGGCAGGGGCAATAGCCATGAACGAATTGTATTCCTTCTTTCCCATGGCCACCGACACACCGCCAAAGGTGGGTCGGGGCGGGGTTGCGGGGGTGTGAGCCGCATGGATGCGGCGACCAAGCCTACAGGGACGTACTTGCGGCGTCCCCCGCAACCCCGCACCGTCCCGCCAAGCCGCGGAGGCTCTGGCAATGGGCTGTTGCTCTTGATGTTGCTCGCAGCCTTACATCCAACCCGGAACAACAAACAGCAGCCAAGCCAACAGCGGCCCGAATACCACCACCAGCCCGCTGTACACCAGGAACCGGCGGAACAGCGACTCGCGCTCTTCCTTGGCCGCCGATGCCACCACCAGCGCACCGTTGGTCGAGAACGGACTCACATCCACGATCGTCGACGACACCGCCAGCGCGCAGATCACCCCCGCCGCGCCCAGATGCCCCTGCAGCAGGAACGGCACCGCCAACGGAATCGTCGCGCCCAATACCGCCGCCGACGACGCAAACGCCGACACGATCCCGCCCACATAACAGACCAGAAGCGCCCCCAGCAGCGGAATGCCGATGTTCGACACCCCGTTGCCGATGAAGTCCACCGAACCGGCCTTCTCCAGCACCCCCACATACGTCACGACACCGCAGATCAACAGCACCGTCGACCAGCTGATCCCGTCCACCGCACCCTTCTGGCTGGCCGGCGACAACAGCGCCAGCACCACCGCCACCGTGATCGACACCAGTCCCACGTTGAGGTTGTAGATCAACGCCGCCACCCCCAACCCGATCAATCCCACCAGCGTGAACAACCGCTCGCGCGTGATGCCCACCGCTTCCAGCGCGTCAGGATCGTTCGACAACGTCCCGCCGCCCGCCGACACCAGCGCCCCGTGACCCTCGATCGCGAACTGCCGCGACGACGCCTGCGGCCCACCGGCCAGTGCCAGCTCACCGCCGCCCGTCGCCACCGCACCGCGCCGCATCAACGCCACCCCGCCGAACGCGAAGAAACAGATCGTCGCCATCATGAAGTTGAAGCCCAGGCTGGTCAGGAACACCGCCATCTCCGTCACTTCCAGCCCCGCCTTCTGCACCACCCCGTTGGTGATGCTGCCGTACACACTGATCGGCGAGAACCCACCTGCCTGCGCGCCATGGATCACCAGCAGGCCCATCATCAGCGGGTTGATCCTGTACTGCTTCGCAAAGCGCAGTGCCACCGGCCCGATGATCGCCACCGCCGCCGGGCCCAGCGCACCGAATGCAGTCAGTACCGCCGTGACCACGAACATCACCCACGGAATGGCCACGATCCGCCCGCGAACCGCCCGAACCGCCCAGTGCACCAGCAGATCGATCGTGCCGTTCTTCTGCGCGATCGCAAACAGATACGTGATCCCGACAAGGGTCAGGAACAGATCGCCCGGGAAGCCGCCCAGCACCTCCTTGCCCTCCATCCCCACGAAGATGCCGCCGATGATGAAGGCCAGCGCGAAGGCCACCGCACCCATGTTGATCGGCAGGGCAGTGGCGATGATGAACATGATCACCAGACCGATGATCGTTGCAATTTGTGGACTCATGCGCCCTCCCAGACACGTGATTCGCGTACCGCACGGATGGAAACCCGCCATCCACGGGGTGTGGCGTGCTACAGGTGGAGCCAACCGCTCATTGCAGGCGAACCAGTGCGCGTTGCACCCAGTCCGCCGCACCATCCAGGTGCTGGAATTCTTCGACCGCGCGGACCTCGCAGCACGGATAGGCGCTGGCCACCATGCGCGCCAGCGCGGTGCCCGGGCCCAGTTGCAGGAACACCCGCGCACCGCGCTCGAACAGCTGGCGCATCACCTGCGCCCATTCGATCGTCTGCGCCAGCTGCGCCGACAACGTGTGCACATTGCCGGCGTGGTCGCGCACCACGCGCGCATCGATGCCGGCCAGCACCGGCAGGCCCGGTTGCTGCCACGCGACCGCCTCCAGCGCAGCGGCAAAGCGGGGAACTGCCGCCTGCAGCAACGGCGTGTGCGAAGGCACGTGCACCGGCAACGGACGGATATCCGCACCGGCCGCACGCGCTTCCCCGGCCAGCGCTTCCAGGCCCGCCAATCCACCGCCCACGATGAAATGATCATGGCCATTGACGATGGCGATATAGGCGCCATGCACCGCGCACAGCGACTGCACCCGCGTGCGATCCAGTCCCAGCAACGCCTGCATGCCCGCGTCGGCAGGGCTGGCGGCATCCATGTAACGTGCACGATGTGCCGCCAAGGCCAGGCAGGACCGTGTATCGAGAGTGCCGGCAACAGCATGTGCCGCCAGCTCACCGATGCTGTAACCCGCCACCATGCCCGGCACCGGCAGTTCAGTGCGAAGCGCCTGCCAGTGCGCCAGGCTGGCCGCGCACAGCAGCGGCTGCGCCAGCGCGTTCTCGAAACGCGCCTCCGCGCCTGCCGCAGCGAACACATCCTTGCCCAACACCGCACCCACACTGTCAAGCACATCACGCGCCGCCGCGTTGTCGCGCACCCGGTCGAACATCGCCGGGTGCTGCGCGCCTTGGCCGGGGCAGAGCAGTGCGAGGCTCATACCGCCTCCTGCTGCAGCAGGAAAACGCTGCAGGCCAGCAGGTCGGCACTGCCCCCCGGGCTGAGCCGGCGCGCCACGAACGCCTCGCCCAGCTGCTGCAGGCGCGCGCGCCAACCGGCGGCGAAGGCGCCGCCCTCGGCCATGAACGCGGCCGCCTGGGCGCGGGCCCAGTGCAGGCCCTCGGCCCCGCCCCGGTGCAGCAGGTTGATGTCGTCCAGTTCGGCGACCAGTGCCATCAGCGTGTGGCACAGCGCGGCCTCGCGCGGAAGACCTGCCGCCAGCGCATCGCGCAGGGTCGGCAGCGCCAACGTGCGCAACATGGGATACCCCGCGGCTGCCTGTTCGCGCACACCGGCAATGCGGTGCCGGGCGCGCACGCGCTGTCCCGGGCTGTCCGGATCCAGCGGCGCGGCCAGCAGCCCAGGCGACCAGTGCTGGACGCCGAGGCAGACCTGCTCGCCCGACGCCGGCTGCCGCATGCTGCGGCAACGCGCAGCGGCCGCCACCAGCAGTCCAATACTGAAGACCGCACCCCGGTGCGTATTGATTCCGCCGGTGGCGCGCAACATTGCCCCTTCGGCTTGAATACCCAGCGTGCGCAGCGCGGAGAACGGTGCATCCTCCGCGCCGGCCAGCGCGATATCGCGGAAGTAATGGCGCAGCGCAAACAGGCTGCGCAGGAAGGTGCCGGCATCCATGTCGTCATGGCTGCCCGGGTCGAACGGCGTCACCAGCCCCGGCTTCGGCGCCAATGCCAGCTCCGCATGCAGCGCGCCTACCGCCAGCCGCCCCAACTGCGCCGAATCGACGCAAGGCCGCAGAACGTTCGCAACGGCGTTCATCGGGCGACTCCGTAGTGCCACGCCCTGCGTGGCAACCCCGCACACCCGAACAGGTTCGACCGCAACTCCAACCCGGCCCCATCCACCCGCTTCACCAGCACCTGCCGCGACCCACCACCAAACTCGCGCCAGTTCACCGCCCCACCATCGGGCAGGCACAGCTCACCATCCACGCGCCGGCCAAAGCGCAGCTCCCATGCCTGCAGGGCGGCGACCAGCGCGTCAGCATCCTGCGCGGTTTCGACGTCCCACAGCAGGTCGATATCCGACCGCGCATGCACGTACTCCAACCCGGTCAACGCCTGCCAGGCAAACGCCCCGAACACCCGGGCCGGCGCCAGCCGATCCAGCGCCTGCAGCGGTCCGCGCCAGTCGTCCGGCGTGCGCGCGTGCATCCGCACCCCGGCCAGTTCCAGCGGCGCCTGCTGGCGCACGATGTCGCCCAGCTGCACCCGCAGACCCAATCGCTGCTTGCCCTCGGCGGGGGGGAGGGGAATGCCGAGGCGCACGCGGGGATCGGGATCATCGGCAGCGCGGCGCGCCGCCACGGCGGGCCAGCCCTGGGCAAACCACGCCGCCAGGCGCGCGTCATGCGCGGCCACGTCAGCCCGCCAATCGGCGTGCGCCGACAGCCAGACCAGCGTGTGGCGGGCAGGCCGGTCAGGCATCGCCAGCGGCCACCTGTGCAGCCACGCGCGCGGCCAGGGTACGGCCACCACGCTCGGCACCGCGTTGCGCGCGGCGGTCACCTTCTGCCGGCGTGCGCAGCGCGTCCAGCAAAGCCTGCCCCAGATCGCCGTGCCATACCGACTCCACCGCGCCCATCGCAACGTAGTTCTCAACGCCCGGCGCGAACACCGGCGAGCTCTGGCTCAGCGCCTGCAGTTTCTCCAGCGGCTGCTTGGTCACCCGTGCCATCGCGCGCAGGTCCATCACCCGCACCTGCGCATCGGGCAGGGCGTGGATGTGGTCAGCCATCAGCCCGAACGACAGGAAGCCACCGCTGACCGATTCGCCGTACACCAGCGTGACCAGACGCGCGCCGCGGCGACGGGCCAGGTTCAACGTCTGCGCCAGGTGCGCGAAGTAACCATTGATGCCCAGCAGTTCATCGCGGCGCGCCAGTCGTTGGCCGGCGGTATCGACCAGCATCACGATCGGGCGCTGCGGGAACGCAGCGGTGCTCGCCAATACCGTTTCGGCCAACACCAGCGCGTGATCCACGCCCACTTCGATCTTGTCGGTGGTGCCGATCACGGTCACCCCGCCGTCGTCGGTGGTGGCGGTCCCGGTCAGTACCGAATCGGCGACGGCGATGGCATGCCCGCGCGGAAACAGCGCGTCGAGCAGGGTGTTGAGTGGTGCGGTCATGGCAGGCTCCGGTCAGCGGTGGCGGCCAGGAAGTCATCGGTATCCAGCAACGGCAGCCGTTGCGGATCGTCGATGCCGAGCCGTGCCCAGATCTCCACGCCATCGCGGCAATCGCCCCAGGCCTGCGCGCGCGCCTTGAGGGCGGCGTGGCGGGCCTGCAGCGCGGCAAGGGCGGTATCGGTGCCGGTGCTGGCGGCATCCGGCTGCAGGGCATCGAATGCCGCCTGCGCGAACGCCTCGATCGCATCGGGCACCAGCACCTGGGCCTGGTCGATCAGGTAGCGGTGCTTGCCGCCGGTGACCCGCCAGACCAGTGCGCGGTCGCGCGCATCGAACTCTTCCACGCCGCGCACTGTTTCGATCACCTCCGGACCGGACAGCGACAGCCGGCCTTCCTCGGACATGATCACCGTGGTGCAGCAGCGGGCCACGATGCCCATGCCCCCGAACGCGCCGTTGCCGCTGCCGATCAGCGCCAACACCGGTACCCCGGCGGCGCGCGTTGCGAGCACCGCGCGCATGATTTCGGAAATGGCGATCAGCCCGGCGTTGGCCTCGTGCAGGCGCACGCCGCCGGTATCGAGCAGCAGCAGCACGCCCTCGGGGCGGGTCTGACCAGCGCGTTGCAGCAGGCCGGTGAGCTTGGCGCCGTGCACTTCGCCCACGCCGCCCCCCATGAACTGGCCCTGCTGTGCGGCCACCAGCACGCGCCTGCCGCGCAGCTGGCCTTCGCCCACCACGATGCCGTCGTCGAACGCGGCGGGCTGGTCCAGCTGGGCCAGGTGCGGACTGATCGCGCGCTGTGCAGGCCCGAGCAGTTCCTTGAACGAGCCGGTATCCAGCACGCCGGCGATGCGCTCGCGCGCGTCGGCTTCGTAATAGCTGTGGCGGTGGGCCAGGCTCATGCGCTGTCTCCGGCATGCAGGGTTTCCACCGCCTGGTCCAGCCGCAGGCTGACCACGGCGGGGGTGGCGCCGGCGTCGTTGATCGACACCTGCACATCGCGCAGCGGGTGGCGGCGGGCGAAATCGGTGATCACCGCTTCCCAGATCGTGCCGAAACCGCGCGCGGCGGTGATGATGCGCACCGCCATCGCGCCGTCCAGCGCGGCAGGCTCCAGCAGGACTTCCAGGTTGCCCGAGGCCAGCACGCCGACCAGCACCGCATCGGTGGGGAAGTGCACGGGCTGGGTGCCGGTGAAACGGTAGTCGAGGGTTTCCATGGCAGGTTCCCTTACCAGTTGCGGAAGCGCTTGGGCGGGTCGTACAGGCCGCCGGACCAGCGCACGAGGTCTTTCACCGAACGCGCGGCCAGCAGGTCGCGGCTGGCATCGCGCACGTGGATGCCCAGGTCGGCCGGGCGCTGGATCACGCCACGGTCGCGCAGGTTCTCGACCATCGCGCGGTCGCGGCCCAGGCCCACGGCGGTGTAGCCGGCCACGCCGCGGATCGCCTGTTCGCGTTCCTCCGGGGTGCGGCACAGCAGCAGGTTGGCGATGCCCTCTTCGGTAAGCACATGGCTGACGTCGTCGCCATAGATCATCACCGGCGGCAGCGGCATGGCCGCACGTTCGGCCAGTTCCCACGCATCCAGCCGATCAACGAACGCCGGCGCCATGTGCTCGCGGAAGGTTTCCACCATCTGCACCACCAGCTTTCGCCCACGTGGCATTTCACCGGGGCGCGCGGCCTGCTGGCCGGCCTTCAACCAGGCGTCGCTGGCATGGCGGCGGCCGCGTGCGTCCGAGCCCATGTTGGGCGCGCCGCCGAAGCCGGCGATGCGGTCGCGGGTGGCGGTGGAGCTGTTGCCCTGCAGGTCGATCTGCAGGGTGGAGCCGATGAACATGTCACAGGCATACAGCCCGGCGGTCTGCGAGAACGCGCGGTTGGAGCGCATCGAGCCGTCGGCGCCGGTGAAGAACACATCCCCGCGCGCGGCGATGTACTTCTCCATGCCCAGTTCGGAGCCGAACGAGTGCACGGATTTGACGAAGCCCGATTCGATCGCCGGGATCAACGCCGGGTGCGGGTTGAGCGCCCAGTGCTGGCAGATTTTTCCCTTCAGCCCGAGCGATTCGGCGTAGGTGGGCAGCAGCAGTTCAATGGCGGCGGTATCGAACCCGATGCCGTGGTTGAGCCGGTTGACCCCGTATTCGGCGTAGATGCCCTTGATGGCCATCATCGCCATCAGTACCTGGATTTCCGAGATCTGCGCCGGGTCGCGGGTGAACAGCGGTTCGATGTGGTTCGGGCGCGGCGCCTGCACCACGAAGTTGACCCAGTCGGCGGGGATGTCGACGCGGGGCAGGGTGTCGACGATCTCGTTGACCTGGGCGATGACGATGCCACCGCCGAACGCGGTGGCCTCGACGATCACCGGGGTGTCTTCGGTGTTGGGGCCGGTGTAGAGGTTGCCGTGGCGGTCGGCGGCCTGGGCGGCAACGAGTGCGACGCGCGGGGTGAGGTCGATGAAGTAACGGCCGAACAGTTCCAGGTAGGTATGGATCGCACCGATCTGGATGCGCCCTTCGGACACAAGGTTGGCCAGCCGCACCGACTGCGGGCCGGAGAAGGAGAAGTCGAGCCTGGAGGCGATGCCGCGTTCGAAGACATCCAGGTGCGAGGGCAGTGACAGTACCGACTGCACCATGTGCAGGTCATGGACCCGGGCCGGGTCGAGGTCGGCCAGGCACTGGGCGAGGAAATCGGCCTGTTTCTGGTTGTTGCCCTCCAGGCAGACCTTGTCGCCCGGCTCCAGCACGGCGTGCAGCAGGGCGATGGCATCGTTGGCGGCGACGTTGCGGCCGCGCGCCCAGGGGGCGGCGCGTTCAAGCCGGGCCTGGCGGCCACGCTCCAAGGTGTCCCAACTGGGGTTCATCGACGGGCATCCGAATGGCGTTTTGGTAATTACGCCATAATTACGGACGGTCGTGCAACCCGCAGCGCAGCAAAAAGAAAGGCCCGCCAGAAGGCGGGCCTATTCAGATTTCAACCGCGCGGCGGATCAGTATTTCCAGCGCAGGCTCGCGGAAATGAAGCGCGGTTCGCCGTAGTTGTTGTAGTCCAGGTTGGCCCAGTAGGTCTTGTCCAGCGCGTTGCGCACGCTCAGGGTGGCGGTCCAGCTGTCGCTGATCTGGTAGTTGGCGTGCAGGTTGACCAGCATGTAGGCCGGCTGGCGCACGGTGCGGGTGCCGCCCAGCGGGTAGGGGATGTTGTAGCCCTCCACTTCGCTCTGCCAGGAGAAGCCGCCGCCCACGGTCAGGCGGTCCAGCACGCCGGGCAGGCGCACGCTGGTGTTGAGCTGCAGGAAATCCTCGGGCAGGTTGGCGTAGATCAGGTCGGTGCTGGCACGGGTCACCTTGACGTGGGTGTAGCCGGCATTGACGGTCCAGCCCGGGCGGATCTCGCCGTTGATGTCCATTTCCCAGCCGCGCGACTTGGTGCCGTTGACGCCGATGTAGGCCGAGGTGCCATCGCTGAGTGAGCCGTCCGGCAGGCTCATGTCGCGCACGGCGTAGTTGTCCTGCTTGGCTTCGAAGATCGCGGCGTTGGCGGTCAGCCGGCCGTCGAACCACTGCGACTTGATGCCGGCTTCCAGGTTGGAGCCTTCCACCGGGGCGAGCAGGTTCTCGTTGCGGTCCTTGTAGTTCTGCGGGTTGAAGATTTCGGTGTAGCTGGCGTACACCGAGAAGTCGGGCACGATGTCGTAGACCAGGCCGACGTAGGGAGTGACTTCGTCGGTGACTTTGTACTGGCCGCTGGTGCCGGTGTAGGTGCCGGCGGCGTTGTAGGCGCGGGTCAGGGTTTCCCAGCGGCTGAGGCGCGCGCCGGCGATCAGCGACAGCGGATCGGCCAGGCGCAGGCGGGTGGAGGCGTACACGCCGCTCTGCCGGGTGCGGGCGATGCGGCGGGCGCCGGTGCGGCTGGCGGTCAGCTCGGGAATGTCGCCGTTCCAGTTGCGGATGTCGGGGATGTTGTAGCGCCAGTTGGCCACCGAGGTAAGGGTCCAGGTGGTGGCTTCGAGGTCGGACCAGCTGCCACCGACGACGACATCGTGTTCGCGGCCGAAGGCGGGGAAGGTGCCGGACAGGAACAGGTCGGCGCCCTTGCGGGTGTCTTCGGCATCGCCGGCACCGGCCAGCAGGTACGTGCCGGCACCGCTCACGGGATCGGGGTAGCCGCTGCCGTAGACGCGCACGTTCTGGACGTTGCCGCGGGTGTAGGCGGTGTTGAGCTTGAGCAGCCAGTTTTCACCGAAGCGCTGTTCGAGGTTGGCGAAGGCGGTGCTGGTTTCGCGCTGCCAGTAGCTCCACTTGGGGGCCATGTTGGTTTCGCGGGGGAGGTGGGCGAAGGTGCCGTCGCTGTTGAAGAAGGGCACGGTGCCCCAGGTGGAGCCGACCGGGTTGTTGTCCTGGCGCTGGTAGCCGACGGTGACGGTGGTGGAATCGGTCAGGTCGCCTTCCAGCACGGCCATGCCGGCCATCTTGTCTTCTTTGTAGCGGTCGTAATACAGCTCGCGATCGGTATAGGCGGCGACGACGCGGCTGCGGAAGCGGCCATCGCGGGTGAGCGGGGCGTTGACGTCGGCTTCCATGCGGCGGAAGTCCCAGCTGCCGGCGCTGATGGCGAAGGAGGCGTCGAACTCCTTGCCGGGGCGCTTGCGCAGCAGGTTGACGGTGGCCGAGGGAATGCCGGCGCCGCTGAGCAGGCCGTTGGCGCCGCGGATGACTTCGATGCGGTCGTAGAAGGCGGTGTCGTATTCCTGGTTGGTGGAGCCGCTGTAGGTGGGCAGGCTGTCGACCTGGAAGTCGGTGATGGTGAAGCCGCGCGCGTAGTACAGGGGGCGCTGGGTGTCGTAGAAGGAGACGTTGACGCCGGTGATGTTGCGCATGACGTCGTTGATCGAGAACAGCGATTCGTTCTGGATGCGGTCGAGGGCGAGCACGCTGGTGGACTGCGGGGTTTCCTGCAGGGTGATGGGCAGGCGGGTGGTGCTGGACGGCGCGCGCTGGGAGCCGACGACGTTCACCTGGTCCAGGGTCTTGGCATCGGCGGCACTGCTGCCGGCATCAACGGTGTCAGCCAGGGCCAGGGGCGAGGCCAGCGACAGCACGGACAGCAGGGCCAGGCCCAGCGGGGCACGGCGGACGGAAGCACAGGGGTGGGAGCGGAGGGACATGCGGGGGTCTCAGCAGAGGCAGGTGGGTGCACAACGGGACGCAAATGTAAATCGTTCGTATTCTAATTACAATAATTTAACGAGCTGAAAGCGAGGGCGTCTCCTTTCTACGAGTTGGGGCGCGGGGCGGCAGGGGGTAGCGGGACGCGCGTAAACCCTTCCATGGGGCTCATCGCAGCATCCATGCTGCTCAAGGTCCCGCTACCCCCTGCCGCCCCGCACCCCTGACGAATGGCTTGGGGCGGCCGGAACAGGCAAAGGCAAAAAAAAACCGGCCCGCGAGGGCCGGTTGTAGGGACACGCCATGCGTGTCCTCGCGGTGCCGGAAAGGCTTACAACGCCTGCAATTCCTCGTTGGCGTTGCGCTTTTCCTTGGCCGGCGCTGCCGGGGCCACCGGCGGCGGGGTCAGCATCACTGCCGGGCTGGTTTCCACCGGAACGTCCAGGTACGGAAGGCGCAGGGTGTCGCTGGTCTGGCGGCGGATCTCGTTGGTCAGGGCCGGGCTGTCGTTGAGCTTGCGCCCGTAGGACGGCACGATCTGGGCCAGGCGGGCTTCCCAGCCGGCGGCCATCTGCTCGGGGAAGGCCTTCTTGAGCAGGTCCAGCATGATCGGCGGGGAGGTCGAGGCACCCGGGGAGGCGCCGAGCAGGGCGGCCAGGGTGTGGTCCTTGTCGGTGACGATTTCGGTGCCGAACTGCAGGACGGCGCCCTTTTCCGGGTCGTGCTTGATGATCTGCACGCGCTGGCCGGCGGTGACCAGTTCCCAGTCTTCGCGCTTGGCGTTGGGGAAGTACTTGACCAGTTCAGCCTGGCGGTCGTCGTCGTTGAGGCGGGCCTGGCCCATCAGGTACTTCACCAGGTCCAGGTTCTCCGCGCCGACGTCGAGCATGCCGGCCACGTTGTTGTGGTTGACCGAGGAGTACAGGTCGAACCAGGAGCCGTGCTTGAGGAACTTGGTGCTGTACAGGGCGAACGGGCCGAACAGGACCACCGGCTTGCCATCGAGCTTGCGCGAATCCAGGTGCGGCACGGACATCGGCGGCGAGCCGGTTTCGGCCATGCCGTAGGCCTTGACGCCGTGGCGGCCGGCGATGGCCGCGGACTTGAACGCCAGGAACTGGCCGCCGACCGGGAAGCCGGCGTAGTTTTTGGCTTCGGGGATGTTGGAGAGCTGCAGCAGCTTGAGCGCGGCGCCGCCGGCGCCGATGAACACGAAGCGCGACTTGAGGGTGGACTCGGTGCCGGCGTTGAGGTCCTTGACCGTGACGTTCCAGGTCTTGTCGTCGTTCTGGCGCAGGGCGCGGACTTCATGTTCCAGGTGCAGGCTGAAGTTCGGGTTGCGCTGCAGGCCGGCGGTGAGCTGGCGGGTGATCACGCCGAAGTTGACGTCGGTGCCCAGCGGCATCCAGGTGGCGGCGACCTTCTGGTTCGGGTCGCGGCCTTCCATCAGCAGCGGGGCCCAGGCCCTGATCTGCGCCGGGTCTTCGGAGTACTGCATGCCGTAGAACAGCGGGTTCCTGACCAGCGCCTGCTGGCGCTTGTGCAGGTAGGCGATGTTGTCATCGCCCCACACGAAGCTCATGTGCGGGGTGGGGTTGATGAAGTCCGACGGCTGGCTGAGCCGGCCTTCCTTGACCTGGTGCGACCAGAACTGGCGGGAGATCTCGAACTGCTCGGCGATGCCGACCGCGCGCTTGGTCTCGATGCTGCCATCGGGCAGTTCCGGGGTGTAGTTCAGTTCGGCGAAGGCCGAATGCCCGGTACCGGCGTTGTTCCAGCCATCGGAACTTTCCAGGGCCACGCCGTCGAGGCGTTCGAACACCTGGATGTTCCAGTCTGGCTGCAGTTCCTGCAGGAAGGTGGCCAGGGTGATGCTCATGATGCCGCCGCCGACCAGCACGACGTCGACCGGCTTGTCGTTGCCCGCGGCCGGAACCGAACGCTGGTGGAGGGGCCAGTAGAGGAATACGGCCGCTGCGATCAGCAACAGCACGAGCAGGCCGAGGGCGACCTTCGCTAACTTTTTCATGGATATCTCATGTGGGGAGATGAGGGCAGGATGACGGCGCTTCGTGGAAGAAGCGTGAAGAAACAAGCTCTTGGCGCATCCAGGGCCCAATTTTAGCCCGAAACGGTACGGATTTGGTGCAACGCAGCATCGCAGGGATCAATCGGACCCCAAGGTGAAATATTCAGCGAGGAAGTACCCGCACTGGTAAACAAGCGCCAGCACGGCCAAGCCCAGGTGCACCCGTCGCGAACGGCTTGCGATGCCCACCCCGGCAATCACCAGCATGATTCCGGTATGCACCGGGTACGCCTCGCCGAGCATCTGCCAGCGGCTGTGACCCTTGATCGCCGTGTCGCCCAGGTCGAGCACGGTCACCAGGGCGAGCATGCCGAAGAAGCCGCCGCGCCGCTGCAGCAGGTACTGCTCGTAGCTGCCGTACTCGCGCAGGTCATCGGGGAACAGCAGCACGCACAGCATGTACCAGCTGGCGCAATAGCCGATCACGAACAGGTACAGGCCGAACGTCCACTGGCGCACTTCGCCCAGACGGAACTCCCACCACCAGAAGGTGACCACCGACACCAGCATCCACAGCACCCAGCACAGGTGGATGCCGGACCACCCGCCGCGCCGGGCCGGGTGCTCGATGATCGACGCCAATCCCTTCACCAGCGTGGTGATGCTCAACCCCAGGATGATGCTCAGCACCACCCGGATATGCAGATAGACCGGATCCGATTCCATCGAACGCCCCGCGCTGGATGCTTGGAGGCCACGGTAGGTGCCGACCGCTGGTCGGCACGTGAAGGCGTACCCGGCAACGGCGGGTGCCTACCGTCTGCGGCGCACCAACGTAGCCGACGCCGCCAGCACGGCCTTGGTCAGCAGCGCCATCGTCTGCACGTCGCCCTTCCAGTGCTGCCAGTACAGCGGCACGTCTTCCCACGCGCGCGGCTTCATCAGCACCAGCCGCCCCGCGTCCAGGTGGCGCTTGACCAGCGGCAGCGGGTTCATCGTCCAGCCCAGCCCGCCCACGTTGGCCTGCACGAACGCCCGCGTTGACGGAATCCACCAGGTCGGCGCCGTCATCGGCAGGTCGTCGCCGGCCAGCCGCCGCGCGAACCGTGCCTGCATGTCGTCCTTGCGGTTGAACACCAGCACCGGCGCCTGGGCCAGCGACTGCGCGTTCACCCCCTTGGCGAAGTAGCGGTCGTGGAAGGCCTGCGTGCACGTGGCCGCATAGCGGATGCTGCCCAGCGCGTGGATCTGGCAGCCCTGCACCGGCTCGTCCAGCGTGGTCACCGCGCCCAGCACCGCGCCCTGGCGCAGCAGCGCCACCGTGTGGTCCTGGTCCTCCGAGCGCAGGTCCAGCGTCGTCCCGGTCTGCCGCGCGAAACTCAGCGCCGCCTCCGGGAACCAGGTTTCCAGGCTGTCGTGGTTCACCGCCACCGGGATGCTGGCGTGCGGCAGGTCCTCATCGGCAATTCCCATCCGGTGCAGCGCATCGTGCTCCAGCAGCGCCGTCTGCTCGGCCAGCTGCACCAGCACCTGGCCTTCCGGCGTGGCCACCGCCGGCGAAGAGCGCTTGACCAGCAGCCGCCCGACCCGGTCTTCCAGCGCTTTCACCCGCTGCGACACCGCCGAGGCGGTGACATTGAGCGACTGCGCCGCCCGGTCGAAACTGCCTTCGCGGATCACCGCCGCCAGGGCGCGGAGCTGGGCATGGTCGATGCGCATCGGCTTAAGTTCCGCTAAAGATGGTTAAGTAAGTTTAGCTCTACTTTTCCATGTTGCGGCGCGACAATACGCGCCATCACGGTGCTGTACGCCTTGGCGAGGCACCGCCCCCCCGCAACACAGGTGGTATCCCATGTTCTCCTTCATTTCCGGCGGCCCCGGTCTGGCCGCGTGGCTCAGTGGTGCCGCAGCCGGCATCGGCCTGTTCGCCGTGGTCGGGGCCCAGAGCGCCTTCATCCTGCGCCAGGGCATCCTGCGCAAGCACATCGTGCCGGTCGTGGCGACCTGCGCGGCGATCGATGCCATCTTCATCTTCG
This sequence comes from Stenotrophomonas sp. GbtcB23, assembly GCF_019091045.1. Taxonomy (NCBI): domain Bacteria; kingdom Pseudomonadati; phylum Pseudomonadota; class Gammaproteobacteria; order Lysobacterales; family Lysobacteraceae; genus Stenotrophomonas; species Stenotrophomonas sp. GbtcB23. The sequence continues at coordinate 83,418 of NZ_JAGXKC010000004.1, forward strand.
CCAGCGTGGCCGGCCTGCGCACCCTGACCCAGGCATTGCCCTGGCTGACCACCGTGGTGCTGTGGGGCGGCGTGGCGTTCCTCAGCTGGTACGCCTGGCAGTCGGCCCGGCGCGCGCTGGCCGGTGGCGGCGGCATGCAGGTCGATGACGGCGACAACACCTCGCGCCGCGCCGTGCTGACCGCTGCGGTCGGTTTCTCGCTGATCAACCCGCACTTCTGGCTGGACATGATGGTGATCGGCTCCATTGCCGAAAACTTCGGCAATGCCCGCATGGCGTTCGCCGCCGGCGTGGTCACCGCCAGCTGCCTGTGGCTGACCGCCCAGGGCCTCGGTGCCCGCCTGCTGGCCCCGTTGTTCACCAAACCCCGTACCTGGCGGATCCTCGACGGCACCATCGCCGTGATCCTGTCCATCCTGGCCCTGAGCCTGGCGTTCCGCGGCGTGCATTGATCTCTCTCTCTCCGTCAATGCACGTCCAAATGGCACCGTTCGCGGTGCCATTTTTCTTTCCTGTCCCGAAAACGCCCGGGAGTGTCGCCACTGGCTTGCCCGACGCCGAACTGACTAGAATCGCCCATCACGGACAAGGTGTCTGGTTGGAGGGGGAAGGATGAAGTACTCGAAATGGGCGGCCCTGGCCGTCTTGGCCCTGCTGTGCGGGGCGGTGGGGCAGGTGGCTGCGGCGGAGCTGGAGCTTGAGCGTTATCTCAAGCGCGACACGTTCACCGACATCAAGCTGTCACCGGGCGGGGACTACTACGCGGCCACCGTGCCGATGGAAGACCGAACCGCACTGGCCATCCTCAGCCGCGCCACCGGCAAGGTCACCGGTTCGTTCGTGCCGCCGCGCAACAACCACGCCACCAGTTTCTACTGGGTCAACAACGAGCGCGTGCTGATCGGCCTGGCCGAAAAGTTCGGCAGCCTCGACCAGCCGCAGCTCACCGGTGAGCTGTACGCCATGAACGCCAATGGCGGCCGCGGCGAACTGCTGGTCGGCTATCGAGTGGAAGGCAATGGTCCGGGCACCCGTATCCAACCGAAGAAGGTCGAAGCGGTCGCCGCCTTCCTGATCGATTCGATGCCGCAGGACGAGCGCAACGTGCTGGTCTCGGTGTGGCCGTTCTCCGAAGATCCCTACACCCGTGTCGATCGCATGGATATCGCCAGCGGCCGCCGTGTGACCGTGGCCCGGTCGCCGGTCCGCCGCGCCGATTTCACCAGCGACCCGAGCGGGCAGATCCGCTTCGCCCACGGTGCCGGTATCGACAACGTCAACAAGCTCTATTACCGCGATGCCATCGGCGATACCTGGAAGCTGGTGAACGATGAAGCCGATACCGGCCGCATCGAAACCGCGCTCGGTTTCTCCGAAGACGGCAAGACCGCCTACCTGCAGGTGCAGCAGGCCAACGGCCCCGATGCCATCGTGACCTGGGACCCGGTCACCGGCACCCGCACCCCGTTGCTGCGCGATCCCGTCGTGGACCCGGACCGGCTGATCTACCGCCCCGGCACCCGCGTTCCGGTCGGCGCGCTCTACCTGGGCGACAAGCCGCGCACCCGCTTCTTCGACGAAACCTCGGCCGACGCGCGCCTGTACCGCAGCCTGGAAGCCGCGTTCGGCGGTGATGCGGTGTTCATCGCCTCCAGCACGCGCGATGGCCGCAGTGTGCTGGTGGAAACCTGGTCGGGAAGCAATCCAGGTGACTTCTACATCTTCGACACGGTCGCCAAGAAGGCCGACCACCTGATCAGCCGCGGCGCCTGGATCGACCCGGACACCGCCGCCAAGGTGCAGCCGTATGCCTTCAAGGCGCGAGACGGCATGGAGCTGCACGGCTACCTCACCCTGCCGGCCGCGTCGGCAAGGGCGAAGCCGCCGATGGTGGTGATGCCGCATGGCGGCCCGTTCGGCGTGTTCGATGACGGCAGCTACGATTCCGAAGCGCAGATGCTGGCCGCGGCAGGCTACGCCGTGCTGCAGGTCAACTTCCGTGGTTCGGGCAACTTCGGCCGTGCCTACCGGCACGCCGGCGCCAAACAGTGGGGCGCCGCCATGCAGGACGACGTGACCGATGCGACCCGCTGGGCGATCAGCCAGGGCCACGCCGATCCGGCCCGGGTCTGCATCTATGGCGCCAGCTACGGCGCATACGCGGCGATGATGGGCGCGGCCCGCGAACCGGGCATGTACCGCTGCGCCGCCGGCTACGTCGGCGTGTACGACCTGCCGATGATGCACACCACCGGCGATGTCCAGCGCAGCGGTTCGGGCAGCACCTACCTGAAGGAATGGCTGGGCAGCCCCAATGACGTGGCTGCGGTTTCGCCGGTCAACCTTGCCGACCGCATCAAGGTGCCGGTGTTCCTGGCGGCGGGCGGCGAAGACGAGCGGGCCCCGATCCAGCACACCAAGCGCATGGAGGCGGCGCTGCAGAAGGCCGGCGTGCCGGTGGAATCGCTGTACTACTCCACCGAAGGCCATGGCTTCTACACCGACCCGCATCGCCGCGAGTATTACGGCAAGCTGCTGGCGTTCCTGTCGCGCAGCCTGGGTGGCAAGACCGCTTCGGCGTCAACCGCAGCGCAACCATGACGATGGCGGGGCGGCATTTCCGCCCCGCCATCCGCAGGCCGCATTAGAACGCCATGCGTACCTGCATCTGCGCCTGCACATCGCGAACGCCCATCAGCCGTTCCGCCATCACCGCACCGCCAAGGTCGGCGCGCAGGTAGCGATAATCGGCGCCCAGCATCACCCGGTAATCCAGTCCGGACGGCGCCAACCCTGGCACGGTGAACGCGTGATCGCCTGCACCGTGGAGCGTGGCCGTGCGCGCGTCGGCGCGATACGCAACCGACCGGAATGCGGATGCATCACCGCGCAGGGTCCACCCATGGCCAAGGCGCCCACTGAAGGCGGTGCCCAGCTCCAGCTGCACACCACTGCGCGTTCCTGCGCCAACCGACAATCCCAATGCGCCGGCCCCATACTCATGGAAGGCACCCTCGCGCGCGCGATACGCCGTTGCCCCCAGCCGCGGCTGCCAGCGCAGCCCGCCGCCGGCCAGTTCCATGCCCAGCGTGCTGCCCACGCGGGTACGCGACAACGTGCGCTGGCTGTGCGCGCTTATGCGCGTGCTGCCCCAATGCAACTGGCGCTGGCCATCGGTCTGGTGCCATTCGTTGCCCAGCGTGTGCTGCAGGGTGAACGCGCCCAGCGCCTGGGCCATGCCCACCCCGGCAAACCGCGATTGCGAACGCGTCTGGCCGCCATCGGTGGAGAAATCCGAGCCCAGCAGGCCGGTGCCCAGCAGCAGCTGCCGACCACCCCCCAGCGCCATCGCGACCTGCACGCCGGTGCCGGTACCCTGCACGCCCGACGCCGTGGCCGTGCCCGGTCCGAACGCGATCATGTGGGTGCCGTTGCCGGGCCTGGCGCGGGCCAGGCTCGACCAGAACGCGTCGCCGTTGGCGGCCAGGCGCATGCTGGCGGCCGCCAGGCCGTTGCCGGACAGCTGCTGCAGAGCGTGGTTGAACTCAGCGGCGTCAGCCACTTCCAGGCTGTGGTACAGCGCATTGTTGGCGTAGCCCGCCTCCAGCGCTGCGGCGACGCTCTGGGTGTCGGCATCGGCGATATCGCGGTAGTCGTTGCGGGTCATCACCACGTCGACATTGCCGGCCGCGTCGCGCTCGGCCTGCGCCTGCCACACCACCGTGGCGCTGGCGATGTTGTCATCGCCGCCGTCGGCGCCGACGAAGACGTCCTCCAGGCGTATCTGCGAATCGTCGGTGCCGCGGGTGAACCCGGTATCGACACGGACGTCGACCAGCTCACCGCCCTCGTGCAGCACCATCTGCCCGGCGCTGCCATCGGCATGGGTGCCCACCATGTAGCCCGACACGCCGCGCGGTGCCTGCCAGCCCAGGTCGGGGGCGGGTCGATCGGCATCCTGTGTCGGCTGGTCGGCATGCACGCCGCTGCCATTGCCATACACATTGACCTGGCCGTTGTTGATCAGGCGGCCGCCGCCGCTGGCGCCCATCTGGAACGCGTGCGAGTTGTCGGCATGGATGTTGATCACCCCGCCGCGGCGGTTGTTGAGCGTGGCCGAGCCGTCGGACTGCATGGCCACCATGTTCTGGCCGTTGTTGCCGCCGGCCACGCCGAGGTTGATCACCCCGTCGTTGATCAGCGTGGCGCCGCGCGCACCGGTCATCGCCACCGCACCGTCACCGGTCACGGTCAGCGTGCCCTGGTTGATCAGCGTCGCCTGCGCGCCTTCGGCATGCATCGCCGATTGCCGCTGGGCGTGGCTGATGATCTGCGCGCCGGCGCGGTTGATGCCGGCGCTGGCATGGCTGTCGGCCACCAGGCTGAGCACGCGCGCGTTGCCCTGCAGGGTGATCAGGCCATGGTTGTCGAAGGCTTCGATGATGTCGCGCTCGTTGCCGACGCGCGCGGTCACCGCATGCACCAGCGAACCTTGGTTGAGCGTGCCGCCGGCGTGGACGGTGCCGTGGTTCTCGAACTCGGCCATGCCGGTCAGCGCGAAGCCGCCGCCCTGGACGCCGAGCGTGGCGTTGCGGCGGCGTTCGCCGTTGTCGAATTCGCTCTCGCCGCCCATGCTGACCACGGTGTCGCGCAGCTGCATGTCGCCGAGGTTCTCGATGTCGGACTCGCCATCCAGCTGGATCGTCGTACCCTGCGCCTGCAGGCTGCCGTGGTTTTCCAGGCTGCCATCGCGGCGCAGCTGCAGCTGGCCGTGCAGTTCGAGGGTGCCATGGTTGTCCAGGTCACCATCGTTCTCCACCACCAGGCTGGCGGCCTGGCCGATGCGCAGGGTGCCGGTGTTGCGCAGGTGGCCGTCATTGCGCACGCTGAGGGTGCCGGCGTTGATGCGCAGGCTGCCTTCGTTGCGGGCCGCGCCGGTGACGCGGGTTTCCACGTTGCGGTCCCAGTTGATCTCGCTGCCCGGTCCGGCCAGGAACTGGTTGCCGCCGTACTGGCCGCCTTCCGAGCCCGGCGGTACACCGCCTCCATCACCGCCGCCGTCACTGCCACCACCGCCGCCGCCACCACCTGCCGCCGCTGCGGCCGCACCTGCCAGCGCGACGCCGCCAATCAGCCACGGGGTGGTGCTGGATGTTGCTTCGTCCTGCGCCTCACACACGCTGTGGTCAGGATCGATGTCGCAATCGACAGCTTCTGCATCGGCGTTGCCCGCATATGCGGGTGACGAAAGCGAGGTGCACAATGCCAGCGCGATGAGCACGGCGAGCGGGCGGTGGGACGGAGCAGCGTGACGCATTGGGAAAGTTCCATGAACGCAGGGAGCGCCATGGTGGGGAGCGATACAAACCGAGTATCTACAACTTATTCCAATCCCGTCGGACTGTGACCGGATCGAATGGTGTTAGGAAGTGTTTATGTGCATGGCGTGCGGCGGCTTACTTGACCCCGTGCATCATCCGCTTCAGCAGCGGCGAGCCGGCCAATGCCACGGCTGCGCAACCGAGGCCGATCCACATCAGCAGCCAGAACAGGTGTTCGTAGCTGGCGGCGGCCGCGGCGATGTTCATGGTTTCGCCTTCTGGCACTTCAATGGCGGCGAGCTTGCCGAACAGCGCGGCGAGGGTTTCGGAGAACGCGGTGGCCAGGAACCAGGTGCCCATCATCAGGCTCACCACGCGCGGCGCGGCCAGCTGGGTGACGGCGGACAGGCCGACAGGCGACAAGCACATCTCGCCGATCTCCAGCACCAGGTAGGCCAGCACCAGCCACCACACGCTGGCCATCTGGCCGGTGCTGCCGACCTGCTGGGCAGCGAGGGCGAGCGGGATGAAGGAAAGCGCGGCAAACACCAGGCCTAGCGAGGATTTCACCGGCTTGGAGGGGTCCAGCCGGCGCTTGTCGAGCCACGCCCACAGCACGGCGAACAGCGGGGCGAACACGACCAGGAACAGGCCCCCCAGGTAGGTGAGGGAGCCGGCGGTCTGTGGAATCACCAGGCAGTCGCGGATCAGCAGCACCAGCATCAGGGCGACGATGGCGATGAACAGGTTCCGCGGGGCGGTGGAACCGGGGCGGCGTTCGGACAGGCGTGCGGCGACCACGAAACCGAGCGGCGCCAGCAGCAGGGAGGCGATCGACCACGGGATTGGGGTGCCGCCCTGGATCACCAGCGCGGGGACAAGGTCCTTGGTGAGCATGCGGTCGGTGAAGGTGACCCAGGAGCCGTAGGTCTGCTCGTACAGGGTGAAGAACACCAGGGCCATGAAGATCAATGCCATGAGGGCGATCATCTGCTGGCGCTGCACGGGGGTGCAGCGGGTGCCGGTGAACCAGGCGAACCAGAGCAGGACGCCGCCGAGCACGACCACCATGAGCAGCAGGGCGAGGCTGATTTCGCCGCCGATGGCGAAGGCGCCGTTGGCGGCGGACCACATGAGGGCGGCCACGGGAATGACGCCGAGCACGGCGATGCCGTAGATCAACCATTCGCGGGGGACGCCGGCAATGCGCTGGCGCAGGGCGGCGACGTTGGTGGGTTCGGCGTGGCCCTGCAGGTACTTCTGGCCCCACAGGAACATGGCCAGGCCGATGACCATGCCGATGCCGGCGGCGCCGAAGCCGTATTTCCAGCCGTAGGCTTCGCCGAGGAAGCCGCAGACGAGGGAGGCGAACAGGGCGCCGAGGTTGATGCCGGCGTAGAACAGGGAGAAGCCGGAATCGCGGCGGGGGTCGCCTTCGGGGTAGAGCTTGCCGACGATGGTGGAGATGTTGGGCTTGAGGAAGCCGACGCCCATGATGATGAGGGCAAGCGAGAGGTAGGTGATGCCGAGGGCGGCATCGTCGCGCACGATCTGGCCGTCGATGCGGGTGGCGGCATGTCCTTCGAAGGCCATGCCGAGGTGGCCGAGGACGAGCAGGATGCCGCCGAACACGACGGCTTTGCGCATGCCCAGCCAGCGGTCGGCGAGCAGGCCGCCGAACACGGGAATGCAGTAGACCAGGCCACCGTAGGCGCCGAGCAGGTCAAGGCCGGCCTTGTCGCCGAACAGGTGGTACTTGGTGAGGTACAGCAGCAGCAGCGCCTTCATGCCATAGAACGAGAAGCGCTCCCACATCTCGGTGAAGAAGCAGACGTAAACGCCTTTGGGGTGGCCAAGGAAGTCGTCGGAAGCGGAAAGGGCGGTGGCGGTCATTAGGCGATAAGCGACAAAACAGGTCGCGATTATCACTCGACCGGCCCCTGGTAGGTGCCGACCGTTGGTCGGTACGCTGTTGGGTCTGCGCCAACAGCGTGTTGATTCACTGCTATCGGCTGGGGCGCGGGGCGGCAGGCCCCAGCGGGACGCGCGTGAACCCATCCATGGGGCTCATCGCAGCATCCATGCTGCTCAAGGTCCCGCTGGGGCCTACCGCCCCGCGCCCTTCAGGTTCCCAATGTCGTACAGAAGAACCGCGTAGTGCCACGCCATGCGTGGCTGCTCTTCGCGATCTACCGCGCAGGCACCCATGGGGTGGCTCTACAGGTACCGCAACCAGACCAGGTCTTTGCGGCGTGCCTTCAGGCGCGCGAACTCGCGCGTTGGCCAATACAGGGCCAACGCCAGTGCGGCGGTGATCAGCCACAACATCCACACATGGTCCACGGCGAAATAGGCGCCGTGGGTCTGGCCCCAGCGCGCTTCGGCGGCGACGTAGAGCAGCTTCAGCACATACAGGTGCAGCAGGTATAAGAACATCGGGGCGGCGCCGATGCTGGCCAGCGGGGCCAGGGCGCGGGCGATCCGGGGGTTTTCGTAGAGGCGCAGGAGCAGCAGTCCGATGCCGAGGGTGAGCAGCAGGAACAGCAGGGACGGCGGGTACTTGGTGACGTTGAATAGGCTCATCAGGGTCTGGCCGGCGCTGGCCATGGCCTGCCAGGGGGCGTCGCCGTAGACGTTGGCGGCGCGCAGCAGGGCAAAGCCGAGCAGGGCGCCGCCGCCGGCCCAGAGCAGGCGGCGTTGGCGCAGGGCGGGGTCACCGGTTCGGGCGAACCAGGGGCCGAGGGTGTAGCCGAGGGCGATGACGGCGATCCAGGGCAGCACGGGGTAGGAGGTGCGCAGGCGCAGGGCGTCGCCGGCGGCGATCCAGTCGCGCTGGTGCAGGATCTTCCAGAGCACGGCGAGCGGACCGTCGCCGCTGGCGTGGATGCCGTCGAGCAGGTTGTGCCCGGCGATCACCACCAGGGCCAGGGCGGCGAGGGCGGGGCGGGGCAGCCAGAGCAGGCCGGCCAGGGCGACCATGCTGATCCCGATCGCCCAGATCACCTGCAGGTAGATCACGCTGGGCGGGAACTGCAGGGTCCAGGCAAAATTCACCACCAGCAGTTCCAGCAGGATCAGGAACAGGCCGCGCTTGAGCAGGAAGGCGGAGGCGGCGCGGCGGGGGGCGGCCTGGCTGCTGCCGTACAGCCAGGCGGACAGGCCGGTGAGCAGCACGAACACGGGGGCGCACAGGTGGGCGAGCAGGCGGCTGAGGAACAGGGCGGGCTCGACCTGGTCCACGCCCATCGGGTCGGGTACCTGCTGGTGCAGGTAGAAGGTTTCGCGCACGTGGTCCAGCAGCATCAGCACGATCACGGTGCCGCGCAGCTGGTCGATGGAGGTCAGGCGGGGGGAGGCGGGGGCCACGGATGCACCGGTGGTGGCGTGACAGGATATAACATAACAAATCAGGGTGCGCGGCCATTTGCCGGGGTTTACCGATTACGGCGACCGGCGCTACCCGCCTTGCGTTACCAAGGCATGAAGGCTAGGTTTGACAGGATTTTTTGCCAGCAGGGGCTTCCATGAACAACGACGACGCTGCGCCCAGACAGCTCACATTCCGCGCGGTGGTGCTTGCCATCGTGCTGGCGGTGATCCTGTCGGCGGCCAACGCCTACCTGGGTCTGTTCGCAGGCCTGACCATCGCCACGGCCATTCCGGCGGCGGTGATCTCCATGGGGGTGCTGCGCCTGCTGGGCGGCGGCACGATCCTGGAAAACAACATCGTGCAGACTGGCGCTTCGGCCGGTTCGTCGATCGCCGCCGGTGTGATCTTCACGATCCCGGCGCTGGTGATCATGGGCTACTGGCCGGACTTCAAGTACTGGTGGGTGCTGGGCATCGCCGGCCTGGGTGGCCTGCTGGGCGTGCTGTTCTCGGTGCCGCTGCGCCGTTCGATGATCGTCGAAGACCCGCTTCCGTTCCCGGAAGGCAAGGCCGCGGCCGAAGTGCTCAAGGCCGGTGAGAACCCGGGCCCGGGCCTGAAGATCCTCGGCCTGTCTGCGGTGATCGGTGCGGTGGTGAAGCTGGCCGCGGAAAGCGGCATGCGCCTGATTCCCGATGCCTGGGCGACCTCGGCCTACGTGGGCAGCTCCAAGATCACCGCGTTCATCGGCACCAACCTGTCGCCGGCGCTGCTGGGCGTGGGCTACATCGTCGGCCTCAACGTCGGCATCGTCGTGGTGTCCGGCTCGATCCTGACCTGGCACATCGCCATCCCGCTGTACCAGGCGTTCTTCATGAACACCGATCCGGCCCTGGCCGCGTCGATCGCCACCGCCTCGTCCACCGAGGCGGCGTTCGCCATCTGGGGCGCGAAGATGCGCTACCTGGGCGTGGGCGCGATGCTGATCGGCGGCGTGTGGACCCTGATCTCGCTGCGCAAGTCGCTGCTCAACGGGGTCAAGAGCGGCTTTGCCGCCGCGCGCAAGAGCGGCGGCCCGGCGCTGGCGCACACCGAACGCGACCTGCCGATGAAGTGGATGCTGGTGGCGCTGGTGGCCTTCACCCTGCCGCTGCTGGAGCTGTACCAGGCCATCGTGGGCCAGTGGCATGTGTCGATCCCGATGACCCTCATCATGATCGTCGCCGGCTTCCTGTTCGTCTCGGTCTCGGCCTACCTGGCCGGCCTGATCGGCTCGTCCAACAACCCGGTCTCGGGCATCACCATCTCCACCATCCTGTTCGCCTCGGCGGTGCTGGTGCTGCTGCTGGGCAAGGATGGGCTGACGCCGGTGGGCGTCGGTGGCGCGCCGCTGGGTGCGGTGGCCGCGATCATGATCGGTGCGGTGGTGTGCTGCGCCGCTGCCGTCGGCGGCGACAACCTGCAGGACCTCAAGGCCGGCTACATCGTCGGTGCCACGCCGTGGAAGCAGCAGCTGATGCTGGGCATCGGTGCGTTCTCGTGTGCGCTGATCATGGCGCCGGTGCTGAACCTGCTGGCTACCGCCTACGGCATCGGCGTCAAGTCCGAGCTGCACCCGAACGCGCTGGCCGCACCGCAGGCCAACCTGATGGCGTCGGTGGCCAAGGGCCTGTTCGGTGGCGAACTGCCGTGGACCTTCATCGGCATTGGTGCCGTGGTCGGTGCGGCGATCATCGCCTTCGACAGCTGGCTCAAGTCGCGCAACGCCCGCTTCCGCGTGCCGGTGCTGGCCGCCGCGATTGGTATCTACCTGCCGCTGGAACTGATGGTGCCGATCTTCCTGGGCGGCCTGATCGCCTACCTGGTCGAGCGTTTCCACAAGGTGCGCGCCGACGATGAAGAAGGCCGCGACCGCGTGCACAAGCCGGGCGTGCTGTTCGCTGCCGGCCTGATCACCGGTGAAGCACTGATGGGCATCGCCATCGCCGTGCCGATCGTGGTCAGCAGCCGCGCCGACGTGCTGGCCGTGCCGTTCCACCTGCCGGCCGCGCAGTGGATCGGTCTGGCGGTGCTGTTCGTGGTGGGCTGGCTGATCTACCGCACGGGCAAGAAAGCCACCGCGGTCTGATCGAGCGCCTATGTGAACCCGACAAACCCCGCCACGGCGGGGTTTGTTGTTTCCGGGGCATGACGTGTGGCCTTTGCGTTGGGAGGCTCCCGCCCCCTACCATCGGCGTTTTGCCGTTCCGCGGAGAACCCGATGAAGCTTCGTTACGCCCTGTTGCCGCTGTGCCTGCTGACCGCGCTGCCGTCGCTGGCCGCCACGCGTGGCCTGGATGTGCGCGACATGATCGCGCTGGATCGGGTTTCGGCCCCGCTGCTGACCGCCGATGGCGGCAACGTGGTGTTCGCCAAGCGCGTGGTCGGCACCGACAGCAAGGCCAGCACCGGCCTGTTCATCCGCAACCTGCGCACCCGCGATGCGGCCCCGCCCAAGCCGCTCACCCCGGCCGGCTGGAACGTCAATTCGGCCGCGCTCTCGGCCGACGGCCAGACGGTGTACTTCCTCAGCGCCAAGGGCGGCAGCCAGCAGCTGTATTCGATGCCGCTGGCCGGCGGCACCCCGCGCCAGCTGACCGATTTCGCGGTGGACGTGGACAGCTTCCAGGTCTCGCCGCAGGGCGACCGCGTGGCCTTCAGCGCCGGCGTGTTCCAGGACTGCGGTTCGGACCTGGCCTGCACCAGCAAGAAGCTGGACGCGCACAAGGCGCGCAAGAACACCGGTGAAGTGTTCGACAGCCTGTTCGTGCGCCATTGGGACACCTGGAACGACGGCCGCCGCAACACCCTGTTCGTGGCCCCGCTGCCGGCCGCCAAGGCCGCTGCGGTCAAGGGCGCCTCGGCGATCAGCGCGACGCTGGCCGGCGATGCGCCGTCCAAGCCGTTTGGCGGCAATGACGACTTCACCTGGGCGCCGGATGGCAAAAGCGTAGTGGCCAGCATCCGCGTGGCCGGCCGCGAAGAAGCGTGGTCGACGAACTTCGACCTGTACCGCCTGGATGCCGAGGGCAAGCAGGCGCCGGTCAACCTGACCGCGGCCAATCCGGCCTGGGATGCCGGCCCGGTGTTCAGCGCCGACGGCAACACCCTGTACTACCGCGCGATGAAGCGCCCGGGCTTCGAGGCGGACCGTTTCGGCGTGATCGCGCTCGACCTGGCCTCGGGCAAGACCCGCGAAATCGCCCCGGGCTGGGACCGTTCGGCCGGTGAAGTGGTGCTGTCGCAGGACGAAAAGAGCTTCTACACCGCGGCCGATGACCTGGGCGAACACCGCCTGTTCAACATCGACATCGCCACCGGCAAGGCCACGGTGGTCGCCGAAGGCGGCAGCATCGGCTCGCCGGTGATCGCCGGCAGCACGCTGGCTTACACGAAGAACAGCCTGAAGAGCGGCGACCAGATCGTGGTGGCCCAGGCCGACGGCAGCAGCCCGCGCGAGATCACCCCGAGCGCCGGCCAGATGCTGCCCGACGTGGCCTTCGGCGATTACGAGCAGTTCCAGTTCAAGGGCTGGAACAACGAAACCGTGCACGGTTACGTGGTCAAGCCGTACAACTACCAGGAAGGCAAGACCTACCCGGTGGCGTTCCTGATCCACGGCGGCCCGCAGGGCAGCTTCGGCAATGGCTGGAGCTACCGCTGGAACCCGCAGACCTACGCGGGCCAGGGCTACGCGGTGGTGATGATCGATTTCCACGGTTCCACCGGCTACGGCCAGGCGTTCACCGATGCAATCAGCCAGCACTGGGGCGACCGCCCGCTGGAAGACCTGCAGAAGGGCTGGGCGGCGGCGCAGAAGCAGTACCCGTTCCTCAACGGCGACAAGGCCTGCGCGCTGGGCGCCAGCTACGGCGGCTTCATGGTCAACTGGATCGCCGGCAACTGGAACGAGCCGTGGAAGTGCCTGGTCAACCATGACGGCGTGTTCGATCAGCGCATGATGGGCTACGCCACCGAAGAGCTGTGGTTCACGGAATGGGAGCAGGGCGGCACGCCGTTCGCCAAGCCGCAGAACTACGAGAAGTTCAACCCGGTCAACCACGTGGCGGACTGGAAGAAGCCGATCCTGATCATCCACGGCCAGCTCGACTTCCGCATTCCGGTCGAACAGGGCTTGGGCGCGTTCACGGCCGCGCAGCGCCAGGGCATCGAGTCGAAGTTCCTGTACTTCCCGGACGAGAACCACTGGGTGCTCAAGCCGCAGAACAGCGTGCAGTGGCACGACACCGTGAACGGCTGGCTGAAGCAGCACATCGGGCAGTGATGTGGAGCGGCCGCCCTACCGGGCGGCTGACCTCCGGGGTGCAATGAAAACACCCGTTCCTGAATTTTCCCGTGTACCGGCAGCCGACTGACAGTCGGCTCTACCCCCGTCGCTACCTGCCATCGAACCTATCGCCCCGTGAAAGCACCCGCTCTGATCCAGAACGACATCGTAGTTTTCGGCCTCATCGCCGCCACCCTGGGCGCCGTGTTCTGGACCGCCTCACGCGAGACGGGGCTGTGGAAGCGCTTCTACACCTTCGTGCCGGCACTGCTGCTGTGCTACATGATTCCCGGCATCTACAACACGGTGGGCCTGATCGACGGGCAGAACACCAGCCTGTACAACCCGATCGCGCGCGACATCCTGCTGCCGGCCGCGCTGGTACTGCTGACGCTGGCGGTGGACATCAAGGGCATCCTGCGGCTGGGCCCGAAGCTGATCGTGATGTACCTGGGCGCGTCCTTCAGCATCATGATCGGTGCGGTAGTGGCCTTCATGCTGATGAAATGGGCGCACCCGGAAACGGTCGCCGGCGATACCTGGGCGGGCATGGCGGCGTTGGCCGGCAGCTGGATCGGCGGCGGCGCCAACATGCTGGCCATGCGCGAGGTCTTCGACGTCAACGCCACCACCTTCGGCCAGTTCGCGGTAGTGGACGTGGGCGTAGGGTACGTATGGATGGCGGTGCTGATCTTCATGGCCGGCCGCGCGGCGAAGATCGACGCGCGCACCGGCGCGGATACATCCGCGATCGATGAACTGAAACTGCGCATCGAAAAATTCCAGGCCGAGCACGAACGCGTGGCGAGCCTGACCGACCTGATGCTGATCGTGGCGGTAGCGTTCGGCACGGTGGGCCTGTCGCACGCCATCGCCGGCCCGGTATCGGCCTGGTTCAAGGGGCACGTGGCCTGGGCTTCGCAGTTCAGCCTGGACGCGCCGTTCGTGTGGGTCGTGGTGATCTCCACCACCTGCGGCCTGGCGCTGAGCTTCACCCGCGCGCGCAACCTGGAAGGCGCGGGCGCTTCGAAGCTGGGCTCGCTGCTGCTGTACTTCCTGATCGCCTGCATCGGCATGCAGATGGACCTGCTGGCCCTGCTGGAACGCCCCTGGCTGTTCGCACTGGGCCTGATCTGGATCGCCGTGCACATCGTGCTGCTGCTCGCACTGGCCATGGCGCTCAAGGTGCCGTTCTTCTACTTCGCCATCGGCTCGCAATCCAACATCGGCGGGCCGGCTTCTGCTCCCGTGGTTGCGGCTGCGTTCCATCCCTCCCTTGCTCCCGTTGGCGTGCTGCTCGGGACAATGGGGTATGCGACTGGTACGTATCTCGCTTACATCGTTGGCATTACGTTGCGCGCTTTGGCAGGCGGCTGAGTTCTCCTGCGTAGAAGCGCTGGCGTTTTCGTTCTCTGCGCGCGGGGGAGCGGGGTGGAGGGGGTAGCGGGGCACGCGTGAACCCATCCATGGGGCTTATCGCAGCATCCATGCTGCTCAAAGCCCCGCTACCCCCTCCACCCCGCTCCCCCAGACGGTCATGCGTCGACGGAAAGGAAGTCAAAGGCAGGGCTCGCGCGTTCCGCTTTTGATCTCGTGTCCGGTCGTCGCAGAGAACTGAGGGGGCGAGGGCGGGGGTGCCCTGGCCGGACTTTGAGCAGCATGGGTCGGGCGTATACGCCCGACGGGTTGGGCAGGAGCCCAACCCCGGTCTTGCCGTGTGCGCAGGACAGCGCACACGCGCAAGCTGCGATAAGCCCCATGGATGGGTTCACGCGTGTCCGGCCAGGGCACCCCCGTCCTCGCACCGCGCGATGAAAACCGAACAGCCAGCGCTCTACGCGTGGATCCAGCACCGCCGAGAGCGTTTATCCGCCCAGGCGCAATGCGTCGCCGTGCCGATCGTTCGTATCGGCAGTCGTCTGACGACCGACCCTACCGCGCTCATGCGCGCGTGCGCTCGTACACCGTTTTACGTGGCGAGTAGGCCGCGTTCGATCAGCCAGGCTTTTGCGTCTTCGGCATCCTGCTCGAACCAGGCGCGCGTGGAGCCGAGGCGATAGGTGTAGCCCCACGCATCCATGTCGGCCATCAGCTGCGCGCTGCCTACACCTGGCAACTGCCCGGCCAGCACGATCTGCAGGTAGCAGGTGGCGTCTTCTTCGGGGACCGAATCGGTCGCGTCGGTGTGCACCAGCGCGCGGCGTTCGGGCGGCAGTACGATCAGGTGGCAGGCCTCGTGCAGCATCGAGTGCACCGGCGTGTCGTTACGCACGTAGACGTCGCTGGCGATGATGCCCGCCTCGGGCTCGCCCCAGTAACTGCCCGGAATCGGTGCGCCATCGGCCACGTGGTGCAGCTGCAGCGCGTGGCGGGCCAGCAACGCCGCCGCATCCTCGAAGGCGATGTCGCCCACCCGGGTGACCTGCGGTTCTGCTTCGGCGGCGGTGTTCATGGCGTGTGCGTCCTGCGCCCCTTCCCGGTGGGGAAGGGGCCTTTACGATCAGGGCTGCTGCGGGCCTTCCGGCAGCGCCACCGAAATGTCCAGCACGTCGTGCTCGCCGTCCTTGACCAGGTCTACCTTGACCGCGTCCGCGTCGATGTTCACGTACTTCTTGATCACTTCCAGCAGCTCGCGCTGCAGCAGCGGCAGGTAATCCGGGCCGCCACGGTGGCTGCGTTCCTGCGCGATGATGATCTGCAGGCGGTTCTTGGCCGTTTCGGCGGTGGTCTTCTTCGTCTTGAGGAAATCGAACAGGCCCATGCTTACCCTCCGAACAGCTTGCTGAAGAAGCCCTTCTTCTCAACAACGGTGAAGCGCATCGGGCGCTCTTCGCCGAGGATGCGGGCCACCGCATCATCGTATGCCTGGCCTGCGGGCGATTCTGCATCCAGGATCACCGGCTCGCCCTTGTTGGACGCGTTCAGCACATCCCCCGATTCCGGGATCACGCCGATCGCCTTCAGCCCCAGCACCTCTTCCACGTCCGTGATGCTCAGCATCTCGCCCGACTCCACCCGGACCGGGCTGTAACGGGTCAGCAGCAGGAAGGCCGGCACGTTCTGGCCCGATTCGGCCTTGTGCGTCTTCGAATCCAGCAGGCCGATGATGCGGTCCGAGTCGCGTACCGACGACACTTCCGGGTTCACCACCACCACCGCGCGGTCGGCGAAATACATCGCCAGGAACGCACCCTTTTCGATACCCGCCGGCGAATCGCAGATGATGTAATCGAAACCGTCAGCGGCCAGGTCCTTCAGCACCTTGCCCACGCCTTCCTGGGTCAGCGCATCCTTGTCGCGGGTCTGCGATGCCGCCAGCACGTACAGGTTGTCGAAACGCTTGTCCTTGATCAGGGCCTGCTTGAGCGTGGCCTCGCCGTGCACGACATTCACGAAGTCGTACACCACGCGCCGCTCGCAGCCCATGATCAGGTCGAGGTTGCGCAGGCCGACGTCGAAGTCGATCACCGCCACCTTCTTGCCCCTGCGCGCAAGGCCGCAGGCAAGGCTCGCGCTGGAAGTGGTCTTGCCGACGCCGCCCTTGCCGGAGGTGACTACGATGATTTCAGCCAAAGGACTTCTCCTGATGATTCTGTTGGGTTGCCGCGTCAGTCCAGCGCAGCGATCTTGATCTGGTCCTGTTCCAGCCACACCTGCACGGCCTTGCCGCGCAGGTTGTCCGGGACATCGTCCAGTACCTTGTAATGGCCGGCAATGGCGACCAGTTCAGCGTGGAAGTCACGGCAGAAAATGCGCGCCGTGGTGTTGCCCTGGGCACCTGCCAGGGCACGGCCCCGCAGCGTACCGTAAATATGGATGCTGCCATCGGCGATCACCTCGGCGCCCGCGCCGACCGTGGCCATCACCGTCAGGTCGCAGTTCTCCGCGTACAGCTGCTGGCCCGAACGCACGTTGCTGGTCTGCATGCGGCCGGGCTTGGGCGCATTGCCCGCGTCCACCGCCGCGGCAGGGGCCGGTGCGGCGGCACGCGCGCGGCGTGCCGGTTCCGGGGCCGGTGCGGCTGCAACCGGCGCAGGTGCCGGCTCAGCCTCGGCGCGCTCGTACTGCGCGCGGAACTTGGCCAGCAGCGGCAGCCCCAGCTGCTGCGAGAGCAGGTCGGTTTCGTTGCTGCCGTAGGCCAGCGCCACCGGCAGCACGCCGGCACTGCGCAGGCCATCCAGCAGCGCCTGGGCCGTGGCCACGTCGGGCATCTGGCTCAGGCCGCCGAAGTCCAGGATGACCGCAGCGCGGCCGAACAGCTTCGGCGCGCGGGCCACGCGGTCGTGCATTTCGCGGGTGAGGCGTTCCACATCCAGGGTGCGGATGCGCAGGTTGGCGATGCCCACCTGGCCGATCTTCAGTTCACCGGCCTGTTCAAAATCCATGTTCGCCGCCACCTCAGGTCCCCGTCGGTCGATGCGCGCGCAGCGGCTCGCGACGCTGGCCCACCCAGGGCACGTCCGGCAGCGCGTCGCCGTAGGTGTCGTGCACCCACTGGTAACTGCACAGGTCCTTGAGCAGCATGCTGGCCCGCACATCCACGTGCGGCATGTTGTTCTGCCCGACCTCGCGGAAGCCGAAGCTGCCGTGGAACAGCAGCGCCGCATCGGCGCCGTGGTCCAGGAACACCTCGCAGGTCAGCTGCGGGTAGCGCAGCTCGGCGTAGCTCTGGGCATCGGCGTAGAACGCCCGGCCCACACCACCGCCACGGCGGCGGCTGGCCACCACGATGCGGTCGATGTAGAAGAATTTGCTGGTCAGGTGCTGCTTGAACCAGGCGAAGTTGCTGCTGTCGTGCTGGCTGTCGCTGCCGAAACCGATCAGGAAGCCGGCCAGGTTGCCGTCGCGCTCGGCGACGCGGAAGTATTCAGCGGTTTCATAGAACAGGCGCAGGCGGGCGGCATCCAGCGGAAGGATGGCCAGGCCGGCGTTGTTGTTCAGGGCCAGGACGGAATCGAGCTCGTGCTCGCGCACGTCGCGGATGACAATCGACATTGTGACTCCGTGGGGTAACGCGGTTGGCCCGTCTAGGGGCCCTGCCGGTGATTATTGCATGGGTGGCCGGGCAGGGCACAGGCCAGCCATGACTTATGTCCGGGTGCAGCGGCGCAGGTTCAGCCTAAGATGCGTCCATGTTGGGATACCTCAGCCAAACCCGAGTACTGCGACTGGCCGGCCTGTTCACCTGGGTCATGCTTGGCTTGCCGCTGGTCTATTCCCAGTACGAAGCGGTCCGCCGCAGCGGCGGCATCGACGTGCCGCCCCTGCTGCTGTTCGTGTCCTACCTGGCCTTCGGCGGCGGCTACCTGTGGCTGACCCGCGGCCTGCGCAACGGCGGCCATTCGGCCTGGTACGACCGCGCCATCCTGGTCCTGCTGACCATTTCCGCCCTGGCCGTGAGCTTCCTGAGCGGCTCGGGCCTGGGCAGCATCCTGATGATGGTCGCCGCCGGGGTCATCCCGTGGATGCTGCCGGCCCGGGTCGGGGTGATCTGGCTGCTGGTCAGCCAGCTGGCGGTCGCCCCGGTCTATTACCTGTTCCTGCCGTTCTCGCTGTTCGAGGCGGTGATGCAGTCGCTGCTGTATGGCGGCTTCTCCATGTTCATCTTCGTGACCAGCCTGGTCGCCCGCCAGCAGACCGACGCCCGCGAAGAGCAGCGCCGGCTCAATACCGAGCTGCGCGCCACCCGCGTGCTGCTGGCCGAAAGCGCGCGGGTCAACGAGCGCACCCGGATCTCGCGCGAGCTGCATGACCTGCTCGGCCACCACCTCACCGCGCTGAGCCTGAACCTGGAAGTGGCCGGCCACATCACCGAGGGCCAGGCCCAGGAGCATGTGCACCAGGCCCATACCCTGGCCAAGCTGCTGCTCACCGACGTGCGCGAAGCGGTCAGCCAGCTGCGCGACAGCGGCGCCATCGACCTGGCCGCCGCGCTGCGCCCGCTGACCGAGCAGGTGCCCTCGCTGGACATCCACCTGGACATCGAAGAACCGCTGAGCGTGGAAGACCCCGAGCAGGCCCACGTCCTGCTGCGCTGTACCCAGGAGATCATCACCAACGCGGTGCGCCATGCGCGCGCCCGCAACCTGTGGATCCAGGTATTCCGCGAGCCGCCGGGGCAGGTGGTGGTGCAGGCGCACGACGATGGCGTGGGCGCCGATGGCATCGTGATCGGCAACGGCTTGCGTGGCATGCGGGAACGCCTGCAACAATGCGGCGGTGAGCTGCAGATTGAAACCCACCGGGGTCAGGGCTTCCGCCTGCGCGCCTCGGTTCCCGGCGTGCCAGTGCTGATGCTGGGTGCCATCCTGGAAGGAGTGCGTTGATGATTCGCGTCTGCCTGGTCGACGACCAAACCCTGGTGCGGCAGGGAATCCGCTCGCTGCTCGCCCTGGATGACGGGATCGAAGTGGTGGCCGAAGCCGCCGATGGCCGCCAGGCCGTCGAGGTGGTGCCGCAGATCCGCCCCGACGTGGTGCTGATGGACATGCGCATGCCGGTGATGTCCGGGCTGGAGGCGCTGCAGTCGCTGTCACGGCTGGGCCAGCTGCCGCCGACCATCATCCTCACCACCTTCGACGATGACCAGCTGGTCCTGGCCGGGCTCAAGGCCGGCGCCAAGGGCTACCTGCTCAAGGACGTGACCCTGGAACAGCTGGTCGGTGCCATCCGCACCGTGGCCGATGGCGGTTCGCTGGTGCAGCCGGCCGTCACCCAGCGCCTGCTGTCCGGGCTGGAGCACATGCGCAACGAGTTCGTGAGCCTGGACCGGCCCGACCCGCTCACGGACCGCGAGACCGAGATCCTGCGGTTGATGGCCAGCGGGTTCTCCAACAAGGAGATCGCCAATTCGCTGGGCGTGGCCGAAGGCACCATCAAGAACCATGTGTCCAACATCCTGTCCAAGCTGGGCGTGCGCGACCGCACCCGGGCGGTGCTGAAGGCATTCGAGCTGCAACTGGTGTGAACATGAACGCCAGTTGAAAGCCTTGTGTGGCAAGGCCTGCGGCGGTCGTCGCAGGCCTCCTTGCCGAAACCGGCAAATAAATATGGCCAACGGCCACATGCTGGCCCGCGCGATGCGCTATCTTTCCGCTCCTTGTCTATTCAAAACCGCTGCTGGTATGGAAACCGGTGCGCCAATCCTGATCAACAACACCCGCGAAGCCTGCTAGGATTGGCGCTTCGCTTCAATCAACCCGGCCGTGGGATCGGCCCCGGAGACTCCTGAATGACCCGTATTATCGAGTTCCTGATCGCCTTGGGGATCGTGGCTGGCCTGTTCGTCATCATTGGCGTTGTGCTGCCGGGCGAGCGTCACATTACCGAAAGCATCGAGACCAACCGCAAGATGACGATCGTGTACGACACGGTCAACAGCCTGCGCCGCTTCAAGGACTGGAACCCGCTCGTCCTGCGCGATCCCGCCGTTGAACTGAAGCACTCCGGCCCCGCCGCCGGCGTGGGTGCCCGCCTGGACTATTCCTCCAAGGAATCGTCGCTGGGCCAGGGCAGCTGGACGATCACCGAGTCCGAGCCGAACAAGCGCGTGGCCATCGCCATCGAGGACCAGACCAAGGGCCACGACAAGAAGACCAGCTTCACGCTTGAGCCGACCGGCAAGGGTGGCCGCAACGTCAAGATCACCCAGGACTACAGCATCAAGTACGGCTGGAACCTGTTTGGTCGTTACGCCGGTCTGTACGTCAGCCGTCACGTCGGTGACGACCTGAAGCTGGGTCTGTCGCGCATGGCCAACATGCTGGCTACCGTGCCGAACATCGACTACCGCACCGCCGAAGCCCCGCTGGTCGATCTGGCCATCGTCGATGCCCCGGCCGAAGACCTGCTGGTCGTCACCGCCGGCAACGTTGATCGCGGCGAAGCGACCATCACCAAGTCCATCAAGGACAACCAGGAGTGGATCAAGCGCGTGATGGAGGCCAATGACCTCGAAGCCGCCGGTCCGTTCCGCATCATCACCACTGACTTCGGTCAGGAGAAGTACGCCTTCGACGTGGCCCAGCCGGTCAAGAAGAAGGGTACTGCAGGCGCTTCGGCTGAAGCCCTGACGGTGAAGATCGATGGTGGTGCCCCGGTCAAGTACGTGCACGTTGCCCCGCACCGTACCGCCCACGCCAAGTACACCGGCCACATGGCTGGCCTGGACATCGCCCGCAACGCCCTGCGTGCCTGGGCTGTGACCGGCGGCAACGAAGTGATCGATCGTCCGTACGAAACCTGGAACGGCGGTCTGGAGAAGTCGTTCACGCAGGAAGGTACGTACGACATCTACTGGGCCGTCAAGTAAACCGACGGTTGCCACGGATGTAACGTAGAACAGAAAACGCGCCGCTTCCTGCGGCGCGTTTTTTTTTGGAGGAAGATGCTGCCATGCTCAACCTGGAACGACGCGCGCGTAAACCTTCGCTGCTGGCCTGCCTGGGCGGCCTGTTGGCGGCCACGGCCGTGGGCCTGTCGGCCTATGCCTCGCACGGTATCGCCGAACCGCTGGCGCAGTCGCATGTGAATACTGCTGCGCTGTTCGCCTTCGGGCATGGCGTGGCCCTGGCCGTGCTGGGCCCCACCCAGCAGAACAGCGTGGGCAAGCTGGCGTTGTACGTGCTGCTGTTGGGCACGCTGTTGTTCTCCGGCAGCCTGGTGGCCGGCGCGTTGTGGCAGTTGCGCACCGGGCTGGCCCCGGTGGGTGGCACGGCCTTGATGCTCGGGTGGGTGGTGTACGCGCTCAATGCCCTGAGGCGCTGACATGCCGCGCTTCCGCCGGGGCTTTGATGTAGACGAGGCGCACGACTGGCTGTCGCGCCGCGACCGTCGGCTGGGCAGCTGGATGAAGCGGCTTGGGCCGGTGGCGGCGCCGCCTGGCTGGGCGCGCAGTTTCGACCCGGTCGATGCCCTGGCCCGCGCGATCCTGTTCCAGCAGCTCAGCGGCAAGGCCGCCTCCACCATCGTAGGCCGGGTGGAGACCGCCATCGGCAGCACCCGCCTGCACGCCGACACCCTGGCACGCATCGACGACCCCGGCCTGCGCAGCTGCGGTGTCTCCGGCAACAAAGCGTTGGCCCTGCGTGACCTGGCCCGGCGCGAGGCGGCCGGCGAGATTCCAGACCTGCGGCGGATGTCGGTGATGCCGCACGACGCGATCATCGACGCACTGGTGCCGATCCGCGGCATCGGCCGCTGGACCGTGGAAATGATGCTGATGTTCCGGCTCGGCCGCCCCGACATCCTGCCCATCGACGACCTCGGGGTGCGCAAGGGCGCCCAGCGGGTGGACAAGGCAGAAGCAATGCCGACCCCGAAGGAGCTGGCCGCCCGCGGCGAAAAGTGGGGCCCGTTCCGGACCTACGCCAGCCTGTACCTGTGGCGCATCGCCGATTTCACCGAAAGCCCGAAGGCCAGCACCAACCGCTCCCAGGACTGAGCCACGCAGGGCGTGGCGCTACGGTCCAGACCAGCACCAATGCCACGGCTCGTACACGATGCCGTGGGGGTTGTCGCGCGGATAACTCAAGTGGAAGCCGTAGCTTCCCGCGTGCTCCAGCAGCCACGCGAACGCAGCGGTGGACTCGAAGCTCTCCTCGGCCGGCGGTTCCCCCGGGCTGCTGATATCCAGCGCACGCCCGCTGTGGTGTTCGCTGTACCCCGGCGCGGCGTTGACCTGCAGGATCGCGTCCACCTCCAGCCCGCGCGCGCGTTTGCGCGCGAAGATGCCCAGCTGGTAGTCGTGGCTGCGGTAGCCCGAAATGGCCTCCAGCACGATGCCCTCGCGCGCTGCCTGCTGCTGCATGCGCTGCCAGGCGCGCGCGGCGCCCTGCTGCAGCCATAGCGGGCGGCGGTAACGGTCGAAGCCGGCCAGGGCCAGCCGTTCCGGTTCGGCTTCCAGCGCCAGTGCGGTGTCCTGCTCATAGCGCGCCGCATCGATGCCCAGCTGTTCCAGCCGGTCCTGCAGCCCGCTCAGCGGCAGCAGGGCATCGGCTGCATGCGCGCGCTGCGTGCCATGCAGCGCCAGGTCCAGGGCATCGAGTGCTTCCTCGATCCCCGGCTCGCGCATCAGGTGCGGCACCAACGGCAACAGGCCGTGCGCGGTGGCGGCGGCCAGGTACTGCCCATCACGCTTGCGCCGCAGCACCCAGCGGGCCCGGGCCAGCGCCCGTGCATCGGCGTTGCTGCGCGCGCGCAGCAGGCCGCCGGGCCACAGTTCGATGTCGGCGGTGTTGATCAGCAGGGCAGGGTGTCGGCGCATGCGTACAGCTTAGCGCGCAGCCTGCGCGTTCAGCGCATCCAGCAGCGCGCGCGGGTGCTCGGGGCTGAGCAGCAGCACGCGGTCGTCGCGCAGCGGCAGGTACAGCACGCGGCTGGGATCGGTGACAAGGCAGAACGCCTTGTGCTTGCCCATCCGGTAATGGCCGGACTGGAACCCCGGCATGCCGAACCCGTTGATCTTCATGCCCGGCTTGAACTGGCTGTGTTCGGCCAGGTCGACGATGCGCGCCTGGTCCAGCAGCATCGACGAGACTGCCGTGCGACGGCGGTAGAAGGTGGAGGTCACGAGCAGTTCGCCGTGTTCCAGCGTGATGCGGCGACGGAGGAACGCCCAGCTGAGCACGCCGCCCAGCACCAGCAGGAACGGCAGGGTGATGGCCATGTCCATCGGCGTGCGTTGTTCCTGCAGGTGCGTGGTGACCAGCAGCACGGCCACGCCCAGCAGCGGCAGCCACAGCCAGAGCAGGCGCCACAGCGGGGCGGGCGCCACCGCGAATTCAGTGGCGGGCACGGCCGTCGTCCGGGCTGCCACGTCAGAGCTCCTTCTTGAAGAACAGCAACGCCACGCCCATCGGGGTGCCCTGCATCACGTTCACCAGCTCCCAGCCGAGTTGGCCCTGGCGGTTGAGTTCGGCCTGCAGGTCTTCCGGCTTCAAGCCGGTCCACGAGGGCTTTACTTCCACGGTGAGATAGCTCCAGCGCTTGCTCATTCCTTGCTCTCCGGATCAGGTGCGGGTTTGGGAAGGCGTCCAGACTTGCGCAGTGCGTCGCGCAGCACGTACTCGATCTGCGCGTTCAAACTGCGCAGCTCGTCATCGGCCCAGCGTTGCGCCGCCGCCAGTACGTCGGCATTGATGCGCAGCGGGTAGGCTTTCTTTTCGCTCATGCTCAGTACAACGAACCGGCGTTGACGATCGGCTGGGTGCCGCGGTCCGAGCACAGCACGGTGAGCAGGTTGCCCACCATCTGCGCCTTGCGCTCTTCATCCAGCTGCACCACGTTGTTCTTCTGCAGTTCGACCAACGCCATTTCGACCATGCCCACGGCACCGGCGACGATGCGCGTGCGCGCGGCGATCACCGCATTGGCCTGCTGCCGCTGCAGCATCGCCTGGGCGATTTCCGGGGCATAGGCCAGGTGGCTGATGCGCGCATCGAGCACCTGCACGCCGGCATCGGCCAGGCGTTCGGCCAGTTCGTCCTTGAGGTGCTGGGAGATTTCGGCGGCGTGGCTGCGCAGGGAGAGCTGGCCGTCCTCGTGCTGGTCGTAGGGGTAGCTGGTGGCCATCGCACGCAGGGCGGATTCGGACTGGATGTGCACGAAGCTTTCGTAGTCGTCCACGTTGTAGACCGCCTCGGAGGCGTCCACCACCTGCCAGACGATGACGGCGGCGATTTCGATCGGGCTGCCGTCCAGTTCGTTGACCTTGAGCTTGCCGCTTTCGAAGTTGCGCACGCGCTGGCTGACCTTCTTCTTGCTGAAGAAGGGGTTGTTCCAGCGCAGGCCGTTGTCCTTGACCGTGCCGACGTACTTGCCGAACAGGCTCAGCACCGCCGCCTGGTTGGGCTGCACGGTGTACAGGCCGGTCAGGCTGAACAGGGCAATCAGGCCCAGCAGCACGCCGCCGAGCATCAGCAGCAGGTTGACGTTGCCGGGCTCGATCCCGGAGAAGAAGAGCCATGCGGAGACCACCAGCAGGGCCAGCACGGCCAGCAGGAAGGGGATGCCGGAGAGGGAGGGGACGGGCTTTTCTTTCATGGGGGCATCCTTTGCGGGTGGGTTTGGAGTAGTGATATCAAATTGATATCACTCCTGCAAGGGCCCCATCCCATAAAATGGCGTCCCGCCTCTGATGTCCGGAATATCGCCATGATCACGCTCGGCACGCCGCTGTCCCCCTCCGCCACCCGTGTCCTGCTGCTGGGCTCGGGCGAACTGGGCAAGGAGGTCGCCATCGAGCTGCAGCGGCTGGGGGTGGAGGTGATTGCTGCCGACCGCTATGCCGACGCCCCGGCCATGCAGGTGGCGCACCGGTCGCACGTGATCGACATGCTCGATGCGATGGCGCTGCGCGCGCTGATCGCCGAGGAAAAACCGCACCTGATCGTGCCCGAGATCGAAGCCATCCACACCGAAACCCTGGTCCAGCTGGAGCAGGAAACCGGCCAGCGGGTGGTGCCGACCGCGCGCGCGGCGCGCCTGACCATGGACCGTGAAGGCATCCGCCGCCTGGCCGCCGAAACCCTGGGCCTGCCGACCTCGCCGTACCGCTTCGTGGACACCGAGGCCGAGTACCGCGCCGCCGTGGCGGCGATCGGGCTGCCGTGCGTGGTGAAGCCGGTGATGTCCTCCTCGGGCAAGGGCCAGAGCACGCTGCGCGACGAGGCCGACATCGCGCCGGCCTGGGAATATGCACAGACCGGTGGTCGTGCCGGTGCCGGCCGCTGCATCGTGGAAGGCTTCATCGATTTCGATTACGAGATCACCCTGCTGACCGTGCGCCATGCCGGGGGCACCTCGTTCTGCGCGCCGATCGGGCATTGGCAGAAGGATGGCGACTACCGCGAAAGCTGGCAGCCGCAGCCGATGTCGCCGGCCGCGCTGGCGCGTGCCGAAGAGATCTCGCAGGCGATCACCGATGACCTGGGCGGCTGGGGCCTGTTCGGCGTAGAGCTGTTCGTGAAGGGCGACGACGTGTGGTTCAGCGAAGTCTCGCCGCGCCCGCATGACACCGGCCTGGTCACGCTGGCCTCGCAGGAACTGAGCGAATTCGCGCTGCACGCGCGCGCCATCCTGGGCCTGCCGATCCCGCTGATCCGCCAGAGTGGCCCGTCGGCCTCCTGCGCGATGCTGGCGCACGGCGAAGGCGTGCCGGTCTTCAGCAACGTAGAGGCGGCGCTGGTAGACCCGGACACGGCGCTGCGCCTGTTCGGCAAGCCGAGTGTTCATGGGCACCGCCGCGTCGGCGTTACCCTGGCACGCGGCGAAGACATCGACCAGGCGCGGAAGATCGCGCGCGAGGCCGCAGCAGCGATCACGGTCGAACTACGCCAGTAGTTCGACCGCGCGTTGTTTACCGCACGTCCACCCACACCAGGTGGTGGTCGCTGCCGTCGGCGATCTTCGCTTCGGGGCTTTCGTTGGCCGGCCAGAACACGCCGCTGCCGATGTACTCGAAGCCCACTGACGGCAGCACGTAATCCAGGCGCATGGTGCCGGATTTCGGCCCGAAATCGCCGGTGGCGTGGAACGGCGCACCCTTCCGCACGATGCCCTTTTCGGCATAGGCCAGGCTGGTCTGTTCGGCACCCACGCTGCGCGGGGTCGGGTAACGCAGCACGCGCGCGTTTTCGATCAGTTCGACAATCGCTTCGTGGCGGCCGTCGCCATCCACCGGGTCGTTGTTGAGGTCGCCCAGGATCACGAAGCGCGCGTCCTGTGCGAGCCCGCCGCAGGTGCCCTTGTCATCGCACAGCCAGGGCTTGTCCCCGGCCGCCAGGTATTCCTGCCACAGCCGCAGTTCGTCGTGGTTGCGCGCCGCGTTGCGCTTTTCCGGGCCGTCGAACACCGGCGGGGTGGGGTGCGAGACCAGTGCGTGCACCACGCCGTTGGGGGTGCGCACCGGCACGTCCCAATGCGACTTGGACGACAACCGCAGCTGCGACCACACGTGGTCGTTGTAGAACGACTTGCCGCTGCGCGGGTCGATCGGGCGCAGCGCGCCGGGCAGCATGCTCCACTTCAGCAGCTGGAAGCTGCGCACCTTGGCCTCGTCGATCGGGTACCGCGACAGCACCAGCATGCCGTACTGGCCCGGGTGAAGGCCGTAGCCCCAGGCATCGTTGCCGCGGTTGCGGCCGTCGCCGCCGATCTGGCCGTTGTTGTCCAGGTCCAGCCCGCTCTGCACGCCGGTGTTGACCGGGGCCAGGTAACGGTAGGCGAAGTGCAGCGGCTCACCGCCGCCGGGCTGGGCCACTTCCAGGTAGCGCTGCTGGAACAGGTCGGCGGCGCGGTGGGCGTCGTCGTAGTCGAATTCGTTGAGCAGCACCAGGTCCGGGCGCACCTGCTGCAGCACCGCAGCGATCTTGCGCGCGTGCGCGCTGTCGCCTTCCAGTTCGGCGATCAGCCCGCCGGTCTCGTCGCTGTACAGCGAGGTGTTGTAGGTGGCGATCCGCAGCGGCGCGGAGGTGGCTTCCGGCATGGGGGCGGTCTTGGTCGGGGTTTGGGCGCAGGCGCCGCAGAGCAGGGCCAGGGCGAGGATCAGGGGATGGGCTTTCATCCCGCTATTCTGCACGGGCGGGCATTGCAATGGCGGGTCAGATGCCGTCCAGCGCCTCGTCGAACTCGTGCCAGCGGCGGCCGTCGTAGGCCTCCAGCGGCCGGAAGCGGCGCTTGTAGTCCATCTTGCGGTGGTTGCGGATCCAGTAGCCCAGGTACAGGTGCGGCAACTGCTCGCGCCGGGCCCAGGCGATCTGCTGCAGGATCGCGAAGGTGCCCAGCCCACGGTGGGCGTGGTCCGGGTCGAAGAAGGTGTACACCGCCGACAGCCCCTGCGGGGTGACATCGGTGACTGCCACCGCCAGCAGCGGGCCTCGATGGCCATCTTCGGCCGGTCCGCGGATTTCCAGGAAGCGCCCCTGCGACCACTGCCCGATCAGGAACTGGTCGAACTCGTGCGGGCCGTGTTCGTCCATGCCGCCCTGGGCGTGGCGATGGGTCAGGTAGCGGTGGTACAGCGCGAACTGCTCATCGGTCTGCTCGGCAGCCACGATCCGCACTTCCAGGTCGTCGTTGCGCGCCAGGCAGCGGCGCTGGCTGCGGTCGGGTGCGAAACGGGCCACCGGCACCCGCACCGACACGCAGGCATGGCAGTTGGCGCAGTGCGGGCGGTAGACCAGGTCGCCGGAACGGCGGAAGCCCCAGCTCAGCGCCATCGGGTACAGCGTGCCCAGCCGCTGGTCGTGCGGGTCCAGCACCAGGTCGCGCGCAGCCCGCTCCGGCCAGTAGCCACAGGGATGGTCCCCGGTCTGGAACAGGCGCAGCTCGTCGTCGCGGTCGGTGTGGATCGCCATGCCCACAGCATAGCGCCGGGGCGTCGCAGGCGGCGCGACTGTCTGGCGAATGAACACGGCCGGTGGCGCTGTCAACGCGGCCGGCGCCCGCGCGTTTTCTCTCCCGTGGGTGCCAACGCACCGCACGAAACATCCCCCAAACACCGGAGTGACCCATGCGCAACCGCAAACCCCTTCTGCTGCTGGCCCTGCTGATGACCACCGGCGCTGCCGGCCTGGCGGTGGCCGCCGATACCCCGGCCACGCCCGCCAAGCCGGCCCGCGCGACGCTGGACACCAACGGCGATGGTTTCGTCGACCGTGCCGAGGCCGCCAAGGCGCCGCGCCTGGCCGAGAAGTTCGACAGCCTGGACACCAACAAGGACGGCAAGCTGTCCCGCGAGGAACTGCCGCGCTGGCAGGGCAAGCGCCACGGCCGTGGCCCGGGTGGCGGGCATGCGCGCCTGGAAAAGCTGGACGCGAACAAGGATGGCCGGATCAGCCGCGACGAAGCCAAGGCCGACCCGAAGCTGGCCGCGCGCTTCGACCAGATGGACCTCAACAAGGACGGCTACCTGGACAAGGCCGACCGCGAGCTGGGCATGAAGCAGCACCGTGATGCGTGGTTCGCTGCGGCCGATACCAACAAGGACGGCCAGCTGAGCAAGGCCGAATTCGACGCGGCCAAGGGCCCGTTCGGTGGCCCGCGCGGCGAACACCGCGGCGACAAGCCGCCGATGCCGCCGAAGGCAAAGTAACGTAGCGTCGGGCCCTGCCCGGCAACCAGAAAAGCGCCGGTCACCGACCGGCGCTTTTTTCATGCGTCAGATCAACCCGCGCTCGCCGGCCACGGTCAGGATCAGGCCGACGATCACCAGGTTGGTGATCAGCAAAGCAGGTCGTCCGTACATCGACTGGTACACCCAGCTGGGTCCCGTGCGTCCCTTGCGTGCGGCATCACGCGCGATCATCGGCGCCATGATCCGTTGCAGCGGCACCAGGATCTGGTAGTTCACCAAGGCGGTGCCCAGCACCATCGCGGCCAGCGACAGAAACACCGGTGCATCCAGCACCGTCAGCGCCAGCACCGCGGCGCAGACCAGCATCGCGGTGAACGTGCTGTAGTGCACGAAGCGATGCACCGCCGCGCGCTCGGCCAGTGTCTGGGTGTAGCAGAGCAGGTAGCGGCCACCGAGGTAGCTGCCGATCACGCCGCCGGCCATCGCGCCGATGGCGATCGTCCAGTTGAACTCCGGGCCGAGCAGGTGGCTCTGGCTGGCCGCCGCGCCCAGCGACCCCATTGCCGCACCGCCGGACAGGCTGGCACCGCCCAGGCCGAGCTTGCTGCTGCCCACGCCTACGCTGGTGCCCAGCAGGATCGCTGCGCTCGCCGTGCCCGGTGCGGCCACCATCACCATGGAAACCACCGCGGTCGCGAAGGCCGCGCTGGGCGCGCTGCCGCGTGCGAACTCGCCGAAGCGCCGCAGCATTTCCTCGCGCACGCTGGCGCGTGCCCGCGACAGGCGCTTGCGCACGGCGGCGTCGCTCAGCCCCAGCAGGTTGGCCACCTGCTGCGAGCTCTGACCTTCGCGGTAGTACAGCAGCAGCGTTTCGCGGCTGTCCTCGGGCAACGCGGAGATGATCTCTTCGGCGGCCACTTCCTCCTCCACCCGCTGCAGGTATTCCGGCGCGGAGGGGCCCGGGTCGGCGGCCATGCTGATGGCGATCTCGGCGGCCTCGCCCGACAGCGGCCGGCCGCGGTTGGCGCGCAGCCAGTCGCGGGCCAGGTTGCGGGTGATCTGGCGCAGCCAGGGCAGGAAGCTGCCGTGGTTGTGCAGCTGGTTGAGTTGCTGCCAGCCCTTGATGAAGGCTTCCTGCGCGATGTCCTCGCTGGCCTGCACGTCGCGGGTGATCGCCAGCGCGATCGCGGTCACGGTGTTCTGGCAGGCCAGGACGATGCGCCCGTACGACTGCTGGCAGCCGCCGGCGGCGGCAGGCAGTTCGCGGTCCAGCGTGTCGATCAGCGGCAGCGTGGTCATGGCGTCGGTCCCTGTGGGTGGTGACATCATGACGGGGTGGGGCGGGGAATGTGACCGGGGGGCGGGGCGGGTCGCGCGAGGGGCGCGGTAGAGCCGACTGTCAGTCGGCTGCTCTTCGTTCCGGCATCATGAGCGCCTGACAGGTGGCTTCGGCAGGCGGTAAACGTCGACCACACCATCGGCGTGGTGCGTTACGGTCTTCGGACGCTTGGGCCGCGCTGGCGCGCGGTTGCCGACTGACAGTCGGCACTACGAGTTTTTACGTGCGCAGGGAGATCCGGATACGTCGGGTCGGCTCACGGTTGTTGGGTCGGAGGTGTGATCCGGACTCGGACCTCTTCTTCTTCCTGCGCAGGCGCCGGTTCGGCTGCCGGGGCCTGGGGTTGTGCCTGTTGCGTCTGTACCGGCGCAGCCGTCGGGGCACTGCGGTGGCGCATCACCACCACCATTGCCACGGCGGCGATGATCAGCAGCAGGCCGATGCGGATGCGCCAGGCCCAGTTGCGCCGTGGGGCCACGTCGTCGGCCTGGTCGCGGAAGGCGAATTCGGCGGTGGGGTGGTCGCGCCGGGTGGTTTCCAGCAGGCGGGCATCGCGCAGGATTTCGCGCGCGCGCGGCTGGTCGTTGGCGTGTACCACCCACAGGGTGGGGTGGGTGGTGGCCTTGCTGGTGTCCAGGTAACTGAACTGGCTGCCGCGCTTGCTGTGGTACGAGCGCCCGTTGGTGATGCGCACCTCGATGCCGGCATCGCGCAGCAGCTTGGCCACGCCTTCCACGGTTTCCACGCGCTGGCTGGTGAAGATCTGACGCATATCGAATTATTCCTTGGCCGGTACGGCGGCGGCCGCGGCACTGTCATCCACCACGCGGATCAGGCCTTCCTGCGCGGTGCTGGCAACCAGTATGCCGTTGCGGGTGAAGAACTGGCCACGGGCCAGCCCGCGCGAATCCTGCGCGCTGGGGCTGTCCAGCGAATACAGCAGCCAGTCGTCGGCGCGGAACGGGCGGTGGAACCAGATCGCATGGTCCAGCGAGGCCATCTGCACGTGCGGCTGGTAATAGCTGAT
This sequence comes from Stenotrophomonas sp. GbtcB23, assembly GCF_019091045.1. Lineage (NCBI taxonomy): Bacteria > Pseudomonadati > Pseudomonadota > Gammaproteobacteria > Lysobacterales > Lysobacteraceae > Stenotrophomonas > Stenotrophomonas sp. GbtcB23. The sequence goes on from NZ_JAGXKC010000004.1 coordinate 114,874, forward strand.
GCCGTGCGGGAAGGTTGCGGTGCCGAGCAGGTGGAAGTCCGATGCATAGGCCAGCAGCGCCTGGTGCAGTTCGGGCGCATCGCCCACCGTTTCATTCAGGCGCAGCCACACCTGGTGGTAGGGCGGGCGCTTGGGCGGGTGCAGCTCATCGCGCGGGTACACGTGGCGGAACTCGAACGGGCCGCCGCGCGAGAGCCAGCGCTGCACCTTGATCGGCAGCCGTTCCAGCACTTCCGGCGGCAGCGGCCGGTTCGGTTCGATGTCTTCCGGCTGCGGCACTTCGGGCATCTTGTGCTGGTGCTCGGCCCCGCTTTCGGCCTGCTGGAACGAGGCGGCGCAGAAAAAGATCACCTTGCCGTGCTGGATCGCGGTGACCCGGCGCACGGAGAAGCTGCCGCCATCGCGGGTGCGGTCCACGTCGTACACGATCGGGTGGTCGATGTTGCCGGCGCGCAGGAAATAGGCGTGCAGCGAATGCACATGCCGGCCGTTCTCGACCGTGGCCTGGGCCGCCGAGAGGGCCTGGCCCAGCACCTGGCCGCCGAACACGTATTTGGTGCCGATGTCGCGGCTCTGGCCCCGGAACAGGTTGTCTTCCAGGCGCTCGAGCGTGAGCAGGTCGATCAGCTCGGAAACGACGGGTTCTTGCGGCTGGGACAAGGCGGCGGCCTGGCGTTGGGACGGACGGGAATTATACCGGTGGTGGCCAGTCGCCAACTGCCGGCGCCGTGCGCCGCCGCCCGACCAACGGTCGGGCGCTACCGGGCCATCGGTGGTGACCCACCGCGCTACATCGCCTTCGGTGGCGCACTACCCGGGGCACACCCTCAACACCGGTAGCACCCGACCGTTGGTCGGGTGTGCGATTGCTCAACCTTTCCCCAACCGCGCCGCCAGCGTGTGCAGCGCCTGCTGCGCATCGGGCGCATACCAGGCCTCGACGAACCGGTCCAGCCGGATCAGGTCGGCGTGCAGTGCTTCATGCAGGTCTTCGCGCGCAATGGCGCGGGTGAGCAGCATCGGCTGGCGCGGCAGCTTGAGCAGGCGACCCAGCCAGGCCACCGCGCGCGGCACCACGTCGGCCGGGGCGGCCAGCTCATCCACCAGCCCGATCTCCAGTGCGCGTTCGGCCGGCACCATTTCACCGCCGATCAGCAGCTGCGAGGCGCGGTGGTGGCCGACCACACGGCGCATCAGGCGCTGGATGCCTTCCGGCGCCACCAGCCCCACCTGCACCTCGTTCAGGCCGATCACCGTGGGCTGGGCCGGGTCCGGGCTGCGCGCCAGGATCCGGTAATCGCAGCACAGCGCCAGCACGCAGCCGCCGGCCGGGGCGTGGCCGGTCAGCGCGGCCACCACCGGCACGCGGCTCTCGGCGAGGGTGCGCACCGCGCCGAAGAACGCCTGCCAGCTGTCCAGCAGCTTGTGCCGGTCCTCGCCGTGGCTGAGCAGGTGCGGCACGTCCATGCCGGCGCTGAAGATGCGCTCGCTGCCCGACAGCACGATGCCGTGCACGTCATCGGCCATGGCCTGGTTGATGTCGTGGATCAGCTGACGGCACAGCTCGGTGTCCAGCGCATTGACCGGCGGGCGGGCCAGCCGCAGCTCGCGGATGGGGCCATGGTTGATCACCTCGATAAGCGTCGTCATGCTGCGATCTCGTTGCGGGCAGGGAACTGAGGCGATGATAACCAAACCATTCGTGTGCGTATTGTTGGCGCTGTGTGCGGCCGCAGCATCGGCCACAGCGGCGGAGCCGTCGTGTGTGACGGTGCGCGAGGGCTGGGTGCGGTTGCCGCCGCCGGGGGTCACGATGGCGGCCGGTTACGGCGAGATCCATAACGGCTGCAGGACGCCGGTGACCGTGGTGGCCGCCGGCAGCAAGGCCTTTGGCGACGTCTCCCTGCATGAAACCACGCTGATCGACGGCGTGAGCCGGATGCGCGCGGTGGAGCGGTTGCCGATTGCGCCGGGTGCGAGCGTGGTGCTCAAGCCAGGTGGCCTGCACCTGATGTTGATGCAGCCGGAAGTGCCGTTGGGCGTTGGCAAGGCGTTGCCGTTGCGACTCAGCCTGGAAGACGGGAGCAAGGTCGACGCAACGCTGGTTGTGCGCACGCGTTGATCATGGCGCCCGGCGCGTTGCGCCGCCGCCCGACCAACGGTCGGGCGCTACCCGGGAGGGGTAGGTACCGACCGTTGGTCGGTACGCCTCGGTAGGTGCCGACCGTTGGTCGGCACATGCTCAACTGCAGGCCGCGCGCAGCGCGTCCGGCAGCGGGGCGCTCTTGCCGGTCTGGGTGTCCATCCACACCACCACCACGTTGCCATCCGAATACAGCGTGCTGTCGTTCTTCTGGTCCACGATGCGGTGGCCGATGGTCACGCTGCTGTTGCCCAGGCGCTCGACGAACAGCTCCACCACGATGTCGTTGGGCCACACGATCGGCAGGCGGTAGTTGACGTTGGTCGCCGCCACCACCGGCGCGATCCGGTCGGTCATGGCAACGCCTTCCACGCCCAGCATCCAGCGCACGCGCGCCTCTTCCAGGTAGGAGATGTACTTGGCGTTGTTGACGTGGCCCATGCTGTCCATGTCGCGCCAGCGCACGCTGATCGGTACGCGGGCCAGGATCTTGTGTTCGTCGCTCATTACTTCTTCTTCGCCTTCGTGGTCTTGGCAGGGCTGGTCTTGCTGGGGGTGGTGGCGCGTTTGGCGGCCACCGCCTTCTTGGCCACCTTGGCCGGCTTTTCCGGCTTGGCCTTGCGTGGCGGGCGGGCGTCGGGCTTGTTGGCCACCGCCGCCGGGCGTTCCGGGCGCGCGCTGACCGAGGGCAGCATCTTGGCCAGGAACTGACCGGTGTACGACGCCGGGTGCGCGGCCACGTCCTCGGGCGTGCCGGTGACCAGGATGGTGCCGCCGCGGTGGCCACCTTCCGGCCCCAGGTCGACGATCCAGTCCGCGGTCTTGATCACGTCCAGGTTGTGTTCGATCACCACCACCGTGTTGCCTTCGTCGCGCAGCTTGTGCAGCACGCCCAGCAGCGCTTCGATGTCGTGGAAGTGCAGGCCGGTGGTCGGCTCGTCCAGGATGTACAGCGTGCGCCCGGTATCGCGGCGCGACAGTTCCTTGGACAGCTTCACGCGCTGCGCTTCACCACCGGACAGCGTGGTCGCGCTCTGGCCCAGCTTGATGTAGCTCAGGCCCACGTCCACCAGCGTTTCCAGCTTGCGCGCGATGCTCGGCACCGGTTCGAACAGCTTCAGCGCATCTTCGACGGTCATCTGCAGCACGTCGTTGATGTTGTAGCCCTTGTACAGGATCTCCAGCGTTTCGCGGTTGTAGCGCTTGCCGTGGCACACATCGCAGGGCACGTACACGTCCGGCAGGAAGTGCATCTCCACCTTGATCAGGCCATCGCCCTGGCACGCTTCGCAGCGGCCGCCGCGCACGTTGAAGCTGAAACGGCCCGGCGAATAGCCGCGCGCACGAGCTTCGGGCACCTGCGCATACAACTCGCGCAGCGGGGTGAACAGGCCGGTGTAGGTGGCCGGGTTCGAACGCGGGGTACGGCCGATCGGCGACTGGTCGATGTCCACCACCTTGTCGAACAGGTCCAGGCCTTCCACGTCCTTGTACGGCGCGATCGGGTGCGAGGAGCCGTTGATCTCGTTGGCGGCCAGCGAGAACAGGGTGTCGTTGATCAGGGTCGACTTGCCCGAACCGGACACACCGGTGATGCAGGTCAGCAGGCCCGACGGAATGTCCAGGTCCACGCCCTTGAGGTTGTTGCCGCTGGCACCGCGCAGGTGCAGCGTCATCTTCGGGTTCGGCTTGTGGCGGCGCGCGGGAATCTCGATCGCACGCTTGCCCGACAGGTACTGGCCGGTGAGCGAACGCGGCGCGTCCAGGATGTCCTGCAGGGTGCCCTGGCCGACGATTTCGCCGCCGTGCACGCCGGCGCCCGGACCGATGTCCAGCACGTAGTCGGCCAGGCGGATCGCATCTTCGTCATGCTCGACCACGATCACCGTATTGCCCAGGTCCCGCAGGCGGGTGAGGGTGCCCAGCAGGCGCTCGTTGTCGCGCTGGTGCAGGCCGATGGACGGCTCGTCGAGCACGTACATCACCCCGACCAGGCCGGCGCCGATCTGGCTGGCCAGGCGGATGCGCTGGGCTTCGCCACCGGACAGGGTGTCGGCCTTGCGCTCCAGGGTGAGGTAATCCAGGCCCACGTCGACCAGGAAGCCCAGGCGCTCGCCGATCTCCTTGACGATCTTGCCGGCGATTTCGCCGCGCCAGCCGGGCAGGGTCATGCCGCTGAAGAACTTCAGCGCTTCATCGATCGGCAGCACCACCAGTTCCGGCAGCGCGCGGTCGGCCACGAACACGTTGCGCGCGGCGCGGTTCAGGCGCTGGCCCTGGCATTCGGGGCAGTTGCGTTCGCTGATGTACTTGGCCAGCTCTTCGCGCACCGCCGCCGATTCGGTTTCCTTGTAGCGGCGTTCCAGGTTCGGAATGATGCCCTCGAAGCGGTGCTTGCGCTGGGTGCGGCCACCGGCTTCGGTGAAGTAGGTGAAGGTGATGGTTTCATCGCCGCTGCCGTACAGCACCGCCTTGCGCACCGGCTCGGACAGGCTCTGCCACGGCGCGTCGGTGTCGAACTTGTAATGCTTGGCCAGCGAGGCGATCAGCTGGAAGTAATACGCGTTGCGGCGGTCCCAGCCGCGCACGGCGCCGGCCGACAGCGACAGCTCCGGGTGCACCACCACGCGCGAGGGGTCGAAGAACTCGGCCATGCCCAGGCCATCGCAGCCCGGGCAGGCGCCCACCGGCGAATTGAAAGAGAACAGGCGCGGTTCCAGCTCCGGCAGCGAGTAATCGCAGACCGGGCAGCTGTACTTGGACGAGAACAGGTGGGCCGGGGCGTCCTCGACATCCAGCGACTGCACCGAGACCATGCCGTCGCCCAGCTTCAGCGCGGTTTCAAAGCTTTCGGCCAGGCGCTGCTTGATGTCCTCGCGCGGGCGGAAGCGGTCGATCACCGCTTCGATGGTGTGCTTCTGGCGCAGCGCCAGCGGCGGCACCGCATCGATTTCATGCAGCGCACCGTCCACCCGCACGCGCACGAAGCCCTGCGCGCGCAGCTGGTCGAACACCTGGGCATGCTCGCCCTTGCGCTCGCGGATCACCGGGGCCAGCAGCATGTAGCGCTGTTCCGGGTCCAGGGTCAGCACGTGGTCCACCATCTGGCTCACGGTCTGCGCTTCCAGCGGGTAGCCGTGGTCGGGGCAGCGCGGGCTGCCCACGCGGGCGTACAGCAGGCGCAGGTAGTCGTAGATCTCGGTGATGGTGCCCACGGTCGAACGCGGGTTGTGCGAGGTCGACTTCTGCTCGATGGAGATCGCCGGCGACAGGCCTTCGATATGGTCCAGGTCCGGCTTTTCCATCACGCTCAGGAACTGGCGGGCATAGGCCGACAGCGACTCCACGTAGCGGCGCTGGCCTTCGGCGTAGATCGTGTCGAAGGCCAGCGAGGACTTGCCCGAGCCGGACAGGCCGGTAATGACGATCAACTTGTCGCGGGGCAGGTCGAGATCGATGTTCTTGAGGTTGTGCGTCCGCGCGCCGCGGATGCGGATGAAATCCATCGCCATGGGGGATCCGTTGAAAGTGGGGCAAGCGGAGACGGCAATCGGTCAGCCTACCGAGCTTGGGATTTGGGGGCAATCGGCGACATTGCCAGCCCCTTGTCTCATCTATTGAGACCGGCGGGCCCTGAACCTGAACGGGGTTCAGGGGAGGACGGCTCAAAGCAGGGGTGGGTTGACCCGGGCTGGGGTGAGTCATTAAAATCCCGCTTCTGTCCGCCCTCGATGGCGGCAGTCCATAGACCACAATAACTACAGAGGAAGTCTGGTCATGTACGCAGTACTGGTAACCGGCGGTAAGCAATACCGCGTGGCGCAGGGCGAAACGCTCCGCGTTGAAAAGCTCGAAGTCGAAGTCGGCAACGAGATCAAGTTCGAAGAAATCCTGATGCTGGGTGACAGCGATGGCATCAAGCTGGGCGACGCTCTGAGCGGCGCTTCGGTCACCGCCAAGGTCGTGTCGCAGGGTCGTGCCGACAAGGTCCGGATCATCAAGTTCCGTCGCCGCAAGCACCACATGAAGCGCCAGGGTCACCGTCAGTACTACACCGAAATCGAGATCACCGGCATCGCCGGTGGCAAGAAGTAATAAGGAGAAGCAGTCATGGCACATAAGAAGGGCGTAGGCTCATCGCGCAACGGTCGCGACTCCAACCCGAAGTACCTCGGCGTCAAGATCTTCGGTGGCCAGGCCATCGATGCCGGCAACATCATCGTGCGTCAGCGCGGCACCCAGTTCCATCCGGGTACCGGCGTCGGCCTCGGCCGTGACCACACCCTGTTCGCGCTCGTCGACGGCAAGGTGGAGTTCTCGGTGAAGGGCCCGAAGAAGCGTCGTACCGTCAGCGTCGTCGCCGAAGCCTGAGCTTCGCGGCACGCAGGCGCCCCCGCCTAGGCGTGGGGCCGCTGACGAAAGCCCCGCTTCGGCGGGGTTTTTGTTTTTCACGTTAGACTCTGCGGTCGGGCGCACCCGTTGCCCACCGCCTCCAGTTGGCATCCAGAATCATGAAACTTGTAGACGAAGCAGAAATCCAGGTTACCGCCGGCAATGGCGGCAACGGCTGCGTCGGTTTCCGTCGCGAGAAGTTCATTCCGCTGGGCGGCCCGGACGGCGGCGACGGCGGCAATGGCGGCAGCGTGTACATCCGCGCCGACGAAAACCTCAATACCCTGGTCGATTTCCGCCACGAGCGCATCTTCAAGGCGCAGCGCGGCGAGAACGGCATGGGCCGCCAGGCCTACGGCAAGGGCGGCGAAGACCTGGTCATCACCGTGCCGGTCGGCACCGTGGTGATGAACGTGGCCACCGACGAAGTGATCGGTGACCTGACCCAGCACGACGACATCCTGCTGGTGGCCAAGGGCGGCAAGGGCGGCTTGGGCAACATGCACTTCAAGAGCTCCACCAACCGTTCGCCGCGCCAGTCGCTGCCGGGCGAGGAGGGCGAGGAGCGCCTGCTCAAGCTGGAGCTGAAGCTGCTGGCCGATGTGGGCCTGCTGGGCTTCCCCAATGCCGGCAAGAGCACCCTGATCCGCGCCGTGTCCGCTGCCACCCCCAAGGTGGCCGATTACCCGTTCACCACCCTCTACCCCAACCTGGGCGTGGTGCGCGTGGAGAACTACCGCAGCTTCGTGATTGCCGACATTCCCGGCCTGATCGAAGGTGCCGCCGATGGTGCCGGCCTGGGCGCCCAGTTCCTGCGCCACCTGCAGCGCACCCGCCTGCTGCTGCACCTGGTGGATATCTCCCCCATGGAAGGCGGCGTGGAAATCTCGCCGATCGAGCAGGTCCGTGCGATCGAGCGGGAGCTGGCCAAGCATGACCCGGAGCTGCTGGAAAAGCCGCGCTGGCTGGTGCTGAACAAGGCCGACCTGATGTTCGAGGACGAGGCCAAGGCGGCGGCCGAGAAGATCATCGCCGAGCTGGGCTGGACCCAGCCGTGGTACCTGGTCTCGGCGCTGGGCCGTGAAGGCACCTGGCCGATCATGACCAACATCATGGCCTTCTTCGACCGCCAGAAGGAAGACGAAGCGGATGCGCGCAACGCGCTCTGACGCTGACGTTGCTTCCTCGGGAAACCCGGCTTCGGCCGGGTTTTTCTGTGGGGCAGGGCACGCAAAAAACCCGGCCGGGGCCGGGTTCTTTTCCTGCACGCCGCGCGTGGCGCGGCGTCGCAGTGCCGTATCAGGCGGCCTTGAGGGCCTTGATGCGCGCGGTCAGGCGGCTCTTGTGGCGAGCGGCCTTGTTCTTGTGGATCAGACCACGCGAGCTGAAACGGTCGAGGATCGGCTGGGCGACGGCAAAGGCTGCCTCGGCGCCGGCGGCATCGTTGGCGTCGAGCGCCTTGATCACCTTCTTGACAGCGGTGCGCAGCATCGAACGCTGAGCCGTATTGCGCGCGTTGCGCACGACGGTCTGCTTGGCGCGCTTCTTGGCGGACTTGATATTGGCCACAGTGGTGGTTTCCTGAAAAATCGGTGTAATGGGAACAGCAAGCTGGAAAGTATGATGGCTCGAAAAATGTACGTCAAGTCAATTGTCAAGAGGAAACACGGGTGAGTTCACCAAGGATGTTGCGGGGCCTGCTGTCTTTCAGCAGCATGACCATGATTTCACGGGTGCTGGGCCTGGTGCGTGACCTTGCCGTCACCACCACGTTCGGCACCAATGCGGTGACCGACGCCTTCTGGGTGGCCTTCCGGGTGCCCAACTTCCTGCGCCGCCTGTTCGCGGAGGGCTCGTTCGCCACCGCCTTCGTGCCGGTGTTCACGGAAGTGAAGGAAACCCGTTCACATGAGGAGCTGCGCGAGCTGATGTCGCGCGTGGCCGGCACCCTGGGCGCGGTGCTGCTGCTGGTCACCGCGCTGGCGCTGATCTTCGCCCCGCAGCTGGCCACCCTGTTCTCCAGCGGGGTCGACACCGACCCGGCCAAGCACGGCCTGCTGGTGGACCTGTTCCGGCTGACCTTCCCGTTCCTGCTGTTCGTCTCGCTCACCGCCTTGGCCGGTGGCGCGCTGAACAGCTTCCAGCGCTTCGCCATGCCGGCGCTGACCCCGGTGATCCTCAACCTGTGCATGATCGCCGGCGCGCTGTGGCTGGCGCCGCGGCTGGGCGGCACCCCGGAAAAGCAGATCCTGGCGCTGGGCTGGGCGGTGCTGGCCGCCGGCGTGCTGCAGCTGCTGTTCCAGCTGCCGTCGCTGCACGGCATCAACCTGCTCACGCTGCCGCGCTGGGGCTGGACCCACCCCGGCGTGCGCAAGGTGCTGACCCTGATGGTGCCGACCCTGTTCGGCTCCTCGGTGGCCCAGATCAACCTGCTGCTGGATACCGTGATCGCGGCCAAGCTGACCGATGGCTCGCAGTCCTGGCTGTCGCTGGCCGACCGCTTTCTGGAGCTGCCGCTGGGCGTGTTCGGGGTGGCGCTGGGGACGGTGATCCTGCCGGCGCTGGCCCGCCACCATGTCAGTACCGACAAGGCCGGCTTCTCCAGCGCGCTGGACTGGGGCCTGCGCACCACGCTGCTGATCGCCGTGCCGGCCATGCTCGGCCTGATGCTGTGCGCCGAGCCGCTGATCGCCACGATCTTCCAGCATGGCCAGTTCACCGCCTTCGATACCCGCATGACCGCGCTGTCGGTGTACGGCCTGAGCTTCGCCCTGCCGGCCTTCGCCCTGCTCAAGGTGGTGCTGCCGGCGTTCTACGCCCGCCAGGACACCCGTACCCCGGTGCGCGCCGGCCTGGTCGCGCTGGTGGCCAACATGGTCTTCAACTTCATCCTGCTGGCCGTGCTGTACCACGTGATGGTGCCCGAGGCGCTGAAGGCGCAGGGCGTGTGGGTGGCGCTGGGCAAGCAGCCGGGCCTGCACCTGGCGCTGGGCATTGCCAGCGCGCTGTCCAGTTACCTGAATCTCGGCCTGCTCTGGTACTGGCTGGGCAAGACCGACGTGTACCAGCCCAAGGCCGGCTGGGGCGGCTACGTGACCCGCCTGGGCCTGGCCTGCGCGGCCATGGTGGCGGTCCTGCTGGGCCTGCTGCAGCTGATGACCGACTTCACCGACATGGACAAATGGCACCGGATCGGCAACCTCGCGCTGCTGGTCGGCGGCGGTGGCCTGACCTACCTGCTGGCCCTGGTCGCCATGGGCTTCCGCCCGCGTCACCTGCGCGAGCATTGATCCATGGGCACCCCGGCTATACTTCATGGCTATCCCTTGCAACGCATCGGTCCTGACGGGCCGGATTCCCAGTAGATGACCAGGTTGTTCAGAAGCATCGAAGGCGGGCCCTTGCTCCCGCACGGAAGCGTGGTCTGCATCGGCGCATTCGACGGCCTGCACCTTGGCCATCGTGCGCTGGTGCGGCATGCGGCCGCGCGTGCCCGCGCGCTGGGCGTGCCCGCCGTGGCGGTCGCGTTCGAACCGCTGCCGCGCGAATACTTCGCCCAGGGCGAGCCGCCGCCGCGGCTGACCCTGGCCCGGGACAAGGTCACCATCCTGCGCGATTTCGGCGTGGATGCCATCGGCCTGCTGCGTTTCGATGCGGCCATGGCCGCCATGCCCGCCGAAGCCTTCGTCGAACAGCTGCTGGTCAACCGGCTGGGCGCGCGCGAAGTGTGGATCGGGCCGGAGTTCTGCTTCGGCAACCGCCGCCGCGGTGACCTGGCCCTGCTGCAGGCCATGGGCGCCGAACGCGGCTTCAGCGCCGGCGAGATCGACCCGGTGGATTTCCACGGCGAGCGTATTTCCGCCACCCGCATCCGCCAGCTGCTGCGCGAGGGCGATTTCGCCCATGCGGCCGATCTGCTCGGGCGCCCGTATGCGATCGGGGGCAGGGTAGTGCGCGGGCGCCAGCTCGGCCGCACCCTCGGCTTCCCCACCGCCAACCTGCGCTTCCCGAAAACGCCGGCGCTGGCGGGCATCTATGCCACCTGGGTGCACGGCGTGTTCGACCAGCCGTGGCCGTCGGTATCCAGCTTCGGCACCCGGCCGACCGTGGACGGGGTGGAGCCGCTGCTGGAAGCGCACCTGTTCGATTTCCAGGGCGACCTGTACGGTCGGCATATCCAGGTTGAGTTCGTCGCCAAGCTGCGCGACGAAGAAAAGTTCCATGATCTGGCGGCATTGACCGACCAGATGCACCGTGACGCCGATCAGGCCCGTCACATCCTTTCCGAACACAGATTGCGAGCCACTGCGTGAGCCAGGACTACAAAGCCACCCTTCATCTGCCGGCCACCGAATTCCCGATGCGCGGCGACCTGCCCAAGCGCGAGCCGGGCATTCTGTCGCGTTGGGAAGACGAGGGCCTGTACGCCCGCCTGCGCGAAAACGCGCAGGGTCGCCCGCTGTTCGTGCTGCACGACGGCCCGCCGTACGCCAATGGCCAGATCCACCTGGGCCATGCGGTCAACAAGATCCTCAAGGACATCATCGTCAAGTCGCGCTATCTGGCCGGCTTCGATGCGCCCTACGTGCCCGGTTGGGATTGCCACGGCCTGCCGATCGAAATCGCGGTCGAAAAGAAGTGGGGCAAGGTCGGCGTCAAGCTCGATGCCGTCGAGTTCCGGCAGAAGTGCCGCGAGTACGCCGAAGAGCAGATCGACCTGCAGCGCCGCGACTTCAAGCGCCTGGGCGTGATCGGCGATTGGGACAACCCGTACAAGACCCTGAGCTTCGATTTCGAAGCCAATGAAATCCGCGCGCTGTCCAAAATCTTCGCCAACGGCCACATCGTGCGCGGCGCCAAGCCGGTGCACTGGTGCTTCGATTGTGGCTCGGCGCTGGCCGAAGCGGAAATCGAGTACCAGGACAAGACCTCGCCGGCCATCGACGTGGCCTACGTAGCGCGCGATTCGGCGCAGCTGGCCGCGCGCTTCGGCGTGAGCCTGCCGGCCGATGTCGAGGTCGCCGTGCCGATCTGGACCACCACCCCGTGGACGCTGCCGGCCTCGCTGGCGGTGTCGCTGGGCGCGGATATCCAGTACGCCCTGGTCGAAGGCCCGGCCCATGCCGGCAAGCGTCGCTGGCTGGTGATCGCCGCCAGCCTGGCCGAGCGCGCCCTGCGCCGCTATGGCGTGGAAGACGTCGTCGCGCACGGCCATGCCGCCGGTGCCGCACTGGAAAACCTGCTGCTGGCCCACCCGTTCTACCCGCAGCGCGACATCCCGCTGCTCAACGGCGCGCACGTGTCCGATGAAGACGGTACCGGCGCGGTGCACACCGCCCCCGGCCACGGCCAGGAAGATTTCGTGGTCAGCCAGCAGTACGGGCTGATGGACAACTACACCGCCGCCCAGATCAACCCGGTGGATGGCCGTGGCGTGTACCTGCCGTCCACCCCGGCGGCCGGCGAGGTGGTGCTGGCAGGCGTGCACCTGTGGAAGGCGCAGCCGCTGATCGTGGACGTGCTGCGCGACTCCGGTGCGCTGCTGGCGTTCGTGGAAATCGTGCACAGCTATCCGCACTGCTGGCGCCACAAGACGCCGGTGGTGTTCCGCGCCACCCCGCAGTGGTTCATCTCGATGGACAAGGCCAACCTGCGCAGCGATGCCATGGCCGCCATCGACAACGTCGGCTGGTTCCCGAGCTGGGGCAAGGCGCGCATCGGCAGCATGGTCGATGGCCGCCCGGACTGGTGCATCAGCCGCCAGCGCACCTGGGGCGTACCGATCGCACTGTTCACCCACCGCGAAACCGGCGAGCCGCACCCGCGCACCGTCGAGTTGATGCAGCAGGTGGCCGACCGCGTGCAGGCGGGCGGCATCGACGTCTGGTACGCGCTGGACGCTGCCGAACTGCTGGGCGATGAAGCGGCGCAGTACGAGAAGGTCACCGACATCCTCGATGTCTGGTTCGACTCAGGCGTCACCCATGAAGGCGTGCTGCTGGAGCGTGGCTTCGGCAAGCCGGCCGACCTGTACCTGGAAGGTTCCGACCAGCACCGCGGCTGGTTCCAGTCCTCGCTGCTCACCGGCGTGGCCATCGACAAGCACGCGCCCTACAAGCAGTGCCTCACCCATGGTTTCACCGTGGATGAGAAGGGCCGCAAGATGTCCAAGTCGCTGGGCAACGGCATCGAACCGCAGGACATCATGAAGACCCTGGGCGCGGACATCCTGCGCCTGTGGATCGCCTCGGCCGATTACAGCAACGAAATGTCGCTGTCGCAGGAAATCCTCAAGCGCAACGCCGACGCCTACCGGCGCCTGCGCAACACCGCGCGCTTCCTGCTCGGCAACCTGGACGGCTTCGATCCCGCCCAGCACCTGGTCGCTCCCGCCGACATGGTCGCGCTGGACCGCTGGATCGTGCACCGCGCCTGGGAAGTGCAGGAGAAGATCAAGGCGGCGTACACCGGCTACAACATGGCCGAAATCGTGCAGCTGCTGCTGAACTTCTGCAGCGTGGACCTCGGTTCGCTGTACCTGGACGTCACCAAGGACCGGCTGTACACCATGCCGACCGACTCGCGCGGCCGCCGTTCGGCGCAGAGCGCGATGTACCACATCGCCGAAGCGTTCACCCGCTGGATCGCCCCGATCCTGACCTTCACCGCCGATGAGCTGTGGGGCTACCTGCCGGGCGAGCGCAAGGAAAACGTGCTGTTTGCCACCTGGTACGAAGGCCTGGTGCCGCTGCCGGCCGATGCCGCGATCAACGCCGCCGACTTCGACCAGCTGCTGGCCCTGCGTGAGCAGGTAGCCAAGGTGCTCGAGCCGATGCGCGCCAACGGTGCCATCGGTGCCGCGCTCGAAGCGGAAATCACCGTCGCCGCCAGCGAGGAAACCGCCGCGCGCTGGCAGCCGCTGGCCGAGGAACTGCGCTTCCTGTTCATCAGTGGCGATGTCAGCGTGCGCCCGGCGACCACCGACGAGGTGTTCGTCAGCGCCCAGCCGACCACCAAGCAGAAGTGCGTGCGCTGCTGGCACTACCGTGCCGACATCGGCAGCGTGGCCGCCCACCCGGAACTGTGCGGTCGTTGCGCAAGCAACGTCGACGGTGCCGGCGAAGACCGGAAGTGGTTCTGATGGCCGCCCCGCGTCCGCGCCCGAGCGCGCTGGTGTGGCTGGTGCTGTCGGCCGCCATCATCATCCTCGACCAGTGGAGCAAGGCCTGGGTCCTCTCCAGCCTGCCCGAGTACCAGCCGGTGGCCGTCATCGACGGCTTCTGGAACTGGTACCGCACCTACAACACCGGCGCAGCGTTCAGTTTCCTGAGCGACGCCGGTGGGTGGCAGCTCTGGTTCTTCACCGCGCTGGCGGTGGGCATCAGCGGCCTGATGGCCTTCTGGCTGTCGCGCACCCCGCGTGCGCACTGGCGCAGCGCCGTGCCGTACGCGCTGGTGATCGGCGGGGCCATCGGCAACGTCATCGACCGCCAGGTGCACGGCCACGTGGTCGATTTCATCCAGTGGTACGTGGGTGAGCACTACTGGCCCTCGTTCAACATCGCCGACGCCGCCATCGTGGTCGGTGCCATCGGCATCGCGGTGTTCGGCCTGTTCGACGGCAAGGCCGCCAAAAAGGCGGATAATGCCAACCCGTAACCCACCGCCGGCCGCTGCCGGGAGACCTGTCTGATGGATGTGCTGCTCGCCAACCCGCGTGGATTCTGTGCCGGTGTCGATCGTGCGATCGAGATCGTCAAGCGCGCGATCGAAACGCTGGGCGCGCCCATCTACGTGCGCCATGAAGTGGTGCACAACCGCTTCGTGGTGGACGACCTCAAGCAGCGCGGCGCGATCTTCGTCGAAGAGCTCGACGAAGTACCCGATGGCAACACGGTGATCTTCAGCGCCCACGGCGTTTCCCAGGCCGTGCGCCAGGAAGCGGACCGTCGTGGCCTGAAGGTGTTCGACGCCACCTGCCCGTTGGTGACCAAGGTCCACTTCGAAGTGGCGCGCCACTGCCGTGCCGGCCGCGACGTGGTGCTGATCGGCCACGCCGGTCACCCGGAAGTGGAAGGCACCATGGGGCAGTGGAAGCAGGAAGCCGGCAGCGGCACCATCTACCTGGTGGAAGATGTGGAGCAGGTGGCCACGCTGGAACTCAAGCAGCCGGACAACTTCGCCTACACCACCCAGACCACGCTGTCGGTGGATGACACCCGCGGCATCATCGAAGCCCTGCGCACCCGCTTCCCGGCGATGCAGGGACCGAAGAACGACGACATCTGCTACGCCACCCAGAACCGCCAGGACGCCGTGCGCGACCTGGCCAAGCGCTGCGACCTGGTGCTGGTGGTGGGCTCGCCGAACAGCTCCAACTCCAACCGCCTCAGCGAACTGGCGCGCCGTGATGGCGTGGAAAGCTACCTGATTGACGGCGCCGACGAGATCGACCCGGCGTGGGTGCTGGGCAAGAAGCACATCGGCCTCACCGCCGGCGCCTCCGCGCCGCAGGTGCTGGTGGACGGCGTGATCGAGCGGCTGAAGGAGCTGGGTGCCACCGGCGTCGGGGAGCTCGAAGGCGAACCCGAATCGATGGTGTTTGCGTTGCCGAAGGAATTGAGGCTGCGCCTCATCAGCTGACGGTAGCGCCGGCCGTTGGCCGGCAGCCTCGATCAGGGGTCACGAACTCCTGGCGGATGTCTTCGGAACGTTTAAACGCCGGAGGGATTGTGGCCGCCGGGGTCGCGCGCGGCTGGACGCTTGCGCCGCGCTGCGCGCGGTGTCCGGCCCACGGCCGGACCTACGAATTGTTACGTGCCCATTGGGATCGGGATCAATCAACCGTGCGCGCCGAACGTGCGACGAATGTTGGCCACCGGCTGGTAGGGTCGCATCCCGATCGACCGCCGATGACAACTCCCCACGCGGCGAAGGCATGACCTTTGGCCATGGGGCTGTGCCCCACGCAGGTCTAGCATCGATCCTTTCGTATGCCGGAACCGTCTTCGATGAAACTGCGTGCCGCCGTCCTCTCCGTGCTTCTCGCCGCCACTACCACCGGCGTGCACGCGCAGACACCCCCGCCGCAGGACGTCGCCTTCCCGGGCACGCTGCGCATCGACGTGGACGCACGCGACATCGGCCGACGCATCTTCAAGGTCAAGGCCACCGTGCCGGCCCAACCCGGACCGCTGACCCTGCTGTACCCGCAGTGGCTGCCCGGCGCGCATTCCCCCAGCGGCCCCATCGACAAACTCGCCGGCCTCGTCGTCACCGCCAACGGCAAACCGCTGGCCTGGAAGCGCGACCCGTACAACGTGTACGCCTTCACCGTGGACGTCCCGCAGGGTGCCACTGAAGTCGTCGCCAACTTCAACTTCCTTTCCTCGCAGGGCGCAGGGCAGGGCCGCGTGGTGATGACACCGGAAATGCTCAACCTGCAGTGGAACGCCAACTCGCTGTACCCGGCCGGCGTGATCACCCGCAACATCCAGGCCCAGGCCAGCGTCACCCTGCCGCCGGGCTGGGCCTACGCCACCGCGCTGGACACCGAGCGTCGCGATGGCGACACCGTGGTGTTCAAGCCGATCAGCTACGACCACCTGGTGGACTCGCCGCTGTTCGCCGGGCGCCACTACCAGCAGTTCGACCTCGACCCCGGCGCCAAGGTGCCCGTGCACCTCAACGTGTTCGCCGACGATGCCAAATCGCTGGTGGCCAAGCCCGAACAGCTGCAGGCGCACCGCGCGCTGGTGCAGCAGATGTACAAGCTCTACGGCGCACGCCACTTCGACCGCTACGAATTCCTGCTCGCGCTCACCAGCAAGCTCGGCGGCATCGGCCTGGAGCACCAGCGCTCCAGCGAGAACAGCGGCGATACCGGCTACTTCACCGAGTGGGACAAGACCTGGCTCGGCCGCGACCTGCTGCCGCACGAATTCAACCACTCCTGGAACGGCAAGTACCGCCGTGGCGCCGACCTGACCACCGCCAACTTCAACGTGCCCATGGGCGACAGCCTGCTGTGGCTGTACGAAGGCCAGACCCAGTTCTGGGGCCACGTGCTGGCCGCGCGCTCGGGCCTGTGGAGCACCGACCAGACCCGCGACATGCTGGCGAATGTCGCAGCCACCTACGACCGCGGCCGCCCCGGCCTGGCCTGGCGCAACCTGCAGGACACCACCAACGACCCCACCATTGCCCAGCGCCGCGCCTTGGCGTTCCGCAATTACCAGATGAGCGAGGACTACTACTCCGGCGGGCAGATGGTGTGGCTGGACGTCGAAGGCAAGTTGCGCGCCTTGACCGGCAACAAGCGCAGCATCGATGATTTCGCCAAGGCCTTCTTCGGCATGCACGACGGCGACTGGAACGTGAACCCGTATACGTTCGATGAAGTGGTCAGCACCTTGAACGGCATCGCCCCGTACGACTGGGCCAGCTTCCTGCGTGAGCGCCTGGACGGCCACGGCCCGCTCATCGGCGGGCTGGAAGCGGCGGGTTGGAAGCTGGTCTACACCGATACCCCGAACGATGCCTTCAAGGCGCAGGAAACCCGCGCCAAGAACACCAACCTGCTGTACTCGCTGGGCGTGGCGGTCACCGACGGCGGCGCCATCACCGACGTGCTGTGGGACAGCCCCGCCTTCAACGCCGGCCTGGCCCCGGGCATGAGCGTGCTCGCGCTCAACGGCCGCGTGTTCAAGGGCGAGGACCTGAAGGACGCCGTGGCCGCCGCCAAGACCGACAAGGCTCCGCTGACCCTGCTGGTGCGCAACTTCGACCGCATTGACACCATCAAGCTCGATTACCACGGCGGCCTCCAGTACCCCTCGCTGCAGCGCATCGCCGGCAAGCCCGACCGCCTGGCCGAGCTCTGGAAAGCGCGATGAACCTGCGCCGCGACGTACCGATCCTGCTGGCGGCGGTGGCCGCCATCATCGGCGCGTCGCTGGACGGCGACGGCCGCTGGCTCCACTGGATCGCCAAACCGCTGGCCACGCTGCTGATAGCAGCCATGGCGTTCCGTAGTGCCGACCGTTGGTCGGCAACCGACACACCCTCCGCCCACCGCACCTACGCCCGCGCGATCCTGCTCGGCATGGTGTTTTCCTGCATCGGCGACATCTTTCTGATGCTGCCCTTCGACGCCTTCGTACCGGGGCTGATCGCCTTCCTGCTCGCGCACGTCTGCTACATAGTCGCCTTCCGCGCAGGCTTCAGGTCAGGGCAGGGACTGCTGTTCTCAGCCGCATTGCTTGCCGTATTCGCCGGCATCAACCTGGCCGGCCTATGGCCGCTGCTCCCCAACGACCTGCGCATCCCGGTAGTGGTTTACGTAGTAGTGCTCGCGCTGATGGCTACACTCGCGTTGGCGCGCGCATGGACGAACAATGCAGCAACCCCATCCGCACCCACAAGCGCCCGCTGGGCCGCAATCGGCGCAGTCCTGTTCGTCATCAGCGACTCCGTACTGGCGTGGGACCGCTTCGGCGGCGGCCTCCCAGCCGCAACCCTGTGCGTACTAAGCACCTACTACGCAGCGCAATACTGCATAGCCCGCTCGGTCCCATAACGGCTCGCACGCACCTGTTGGCATGACCGGGGTTGGACGACTGGCATTACTGTCTGCAGGACGCGGCCGTGGCGGCGGCTTTACCTGTGCTGCCGGCACGGCACGGCTCTGGTAGGGTCGGTTCCCAAACGACCGCCGACCCTGCCAATCACTGCTGTAACGCATGACCCCGGCCGGAGATGCGCTCTTCGCGTGATCACTCCCCAACATCCCCCGCCGACTCACACCGCTTCCCTTCATCACACAACCGATCCAACAACGCCAACGCCACCCCGTTGCTCCACCCAAACCCATCCTGCAACGGGTACTCACCGCCACCCCCTCCGCCGGCTGAGCCATCCACGACATACTTCTCGACCAGCTTGCCGTCGCGGTCATACACCGTCTGCACCGTGCGCAAAAAGCGCACCCCGATCTGCCGCGCCAGTGCGTCCTGCTGGTAGCGCTGCAACCCATCTACTGCCACCCACTGCAGCGGCGCCCAACCGTTGGGGGCATCCCACTGCTGCCCGGTGTTCTCTGTGGTGGTCAACAGCCCACCCGCACGCACCAACTGTGTCTGCACCGCTTCGGCCGTACGCCGCGCCTGCACAGGGCTAGCCACCTGCAGCCACAACGGGAACAAC
This sequence comes from Stenotrophomonas sp. GbtcB23, assembly GCF_019091045.1. NCBI lineage: Bacteria > Pseudomonadati > Pseudomonadota > Gammaproteobacteria > Lysobacterales > Lysobacteraceae > Stenotrophomonas > Stenotrophomonas sp. GbtcB23. The sequence continues at coordinate 133,613 of NZ_JAGXKC010000004.1, forward strand.
GCCGCAGCCGTAAGCGCAGGGCGGGGCGTACCACGCTCCAGATCCCGATCCGCATACCACCCCTGCCGCTCATCCCACAGCAGCGCATTGATCGCCTGCTTGCGCCGTTCCGCCTGCCGCGCGAAATCCCGCGCCACAGAACGTTCCCCCGACGCACGACTCGCCCGCGCAATCGTCGTCTCAAGATGGAACAACAGACTGTTCAGATCCACCGGCACAATCTCGGTGGTATGGATGCTCCCCAGCTCCGCCGGATGCACCAACCACCGCGAACTGAAATCCCACCCCGATTCCGCCCCGGCCCGCAGATCGCGATACACCTGCGAAGGCGCGCGATCCGGCACCGTGGCCGCCGTCGCCAGATCATCCGTCCACGACTCGGTACGCGGCACTGCCCGCGCATCCCAGTACCGGTTGAGCAGGCTCCCATCATTCATCCGCACCACCCGCTCACTGGCCGCACCGGGCGCCAACCCTTCCGCCCCACGCATCCAGAACGCATGCTCGGTGCGCAGCTGCGGCAGATACCGGCGATACGCGTCATCCCCCTCATGCGTAGCCAGCAGATCCACCATCAAACTGAAGAACGGCGGCTGCGACCGGCTCAGGTAATAGCTGCGGTTGCCGTTGGGAATATGCCCGTACTGGTCCAGCTGCCAGGCAAAGTTGTCCACCATGTCGCGCACCTGCTGCCAGCGGCCACTGGAGGCCAGGCCAAGCAGGGTGAAGTAGCTGTCCCAGTAGTACACCTCGCGGAAGCGCCCGCCGGGCACCACATACGGCCTGGGCAGCGGCAGCAGCGAACCGCGCGGGTCCACGGTGTCGGTGGTCCGGGTCAGCACCGGCCACAGCCCCTCGATATGCGCGCGCAGGGTTTCCCCGGCCGGCGGCACGTAGGCGGCTGACTCGGTGGGGACGGTGAAGTGCGTGGCCACGAACGCGGACAGGGTGTAGCCGGGCTGCGCCTGGGCCTGACCCCATTCGGCCAGCAGTGCGTCGGCATCCAGTTTCGGCACCGCATCGGCGAAGGTCTTCTGGTCCTTGAACAGGTGGGCGCGCTGGACCTGCTGGAACAGGGGCTGCCACTGCTGGTCAGGCGGCGCAGGCACAGTGACCTCGGCCGCAGCCGTGGTGGCGAACAGCAATGAGGCGATCAGCAGGCCGGGCAGGCGGGCACAGGGGGGCATGCGGGGCCTCCAGATGATGGTCCACGCACTTTACGGGCGGTCACGTCAACGTGGGGTGGCTCGGGCTGAACCGTCGCGCCTCGATGCGCGATCTTCACGCAGTCAGACGAACCCGCTACCATCTCCCGTGGGCACGTCGCTGGGGAGCGTCGTGCCTTCAAGGATGTCGCTCATTCCAGTGTCGTTTGAGCCTGCCGGTCGGTGTGACCGGACTTCAGGGAGAGATCGTATGCGCAGCACGTTCTTGACGGCGGTTCTGCTGTTCGCAGTGCCGGGTATCGCAGTGAGTGCACCACAGGAACCGGCCAAACTGGTGGCGACCCATGGCTATGCCTATGCGTCGTTCTCCAAGGGCGGGCGCGATGTACTCGTTGTCAGCCCGGTGGGCAGCAAGCGCGAGATCCGTATCGACATGGCGGCCGCCGTTCCGGCCGTTGCCAGCATGCAGGCGCTGGGCATGTGGTTGCCGGCGGGCAACTATCGTATTACGGGATGGGGCTTTCTGCCGTGGAAGGACGGCCCGACCTTCGAGGTCAAGCCTGGCCGGGTCACGGATCTGGGCGACTACGTTGCCGTGAATGTGGGTGGTTACAAGACGGTGGTCGTCCCTCTCACCCATGACGAGCATCCGGGAAGGGTGGCCGCAGCGGCGCAACCGTTCGCCTCGCTGCTGACCGACCCCGTACCGCTCCGCCCTGCCACCTTGTCGCTGTCGCCGGCCATGGAGGCGGGTAATCCGGATACCGGGCTGGGCCCCATCGTCAATCTGCTGATGGCCTATGATCGCAAGGTCAACAAGACGTCCACGATTGAAGCGCTGACATCGGCCAAGGATCCTGATGCGTTTCTCCGCCTGATCCGAACAGTCACCGTACCGGTACAGGACGAGCCAGCCATTCTCGCCGACGGCACCATGTATTTTCCTGCCGACTTCGGGCAGCTGCGCAAGCGCACGCGGGACGGCCAGTGGAGCAACGTCGGCATGGACACCGTGCGCAAGATCATGGCGGTGGAGGCGCACGACGGACGCCTGGTTAGCGGGAGCGATGACGGCTACATCCGCGAAAGCCGCGATGGCGGCGCCACCTGGGCCGAGCTCGCGGCGCTGGGCAGCATGCGCTCGGTTGTGGACATCGATCACGCGGGCGGCCGCTGGGTCGTGACCACCGCAGAAAATGCCGATGCTTTTGTACCAGGGCGCATCCCGCTGGCGCCGCGACTGCAGCCACCGGCCAAGGCAATGCGCCTTCGCGTGTACGTCGCGCAGCGCGATGACCTGGGTGACCTGACGCTCTCCCGCGAGTTGTCGTTGGAGGGAAAAGACATGTGGGGCTGGCTGGGCGCGCAGGGACAACTGGCGGGCAGCGACTACTATCTGTTGGCGGGCAACACGCCGCAGCGACTCGATCTGGCCACCGGGCGTTGGAAGTCCATCGCGCCCAGGGAGCGGACGTCCTCACTACGGGTCAACCCTTCCACGGGGGTGCTCGCGGCGCTCTGGAGCCAGGGAGCCTTCTCGAAGGTCTATTACTCGACGGATCGTGGCGAGAGCTGGCAGCAGATCGGCCGGCCGCCCTATGTCATCTACGATGTGCAGATGGATACCGCTGCCTCAGGCTGGGCGACTCGCTGGAACGTCAATACCTGGGGTGGGGTCTGGGAGCTCTATGCCTATTCGTCGCAGAAGAACGACTGGGACATGACCGGCGAAGCGCCTTTCAACTGCAAACCCATGCGAGTGGGTGTCGAGGCACCGGTGCTGTGCTTGGCCGCCGATTCCAGCATCTTCGCGCTGCGGGATGGCAGCTGGAAGGTCGAGTTCTCCGCGCAGTGAGGGGAGGGGGCAGGCTTGGCCGCCCTGCGGCTCGGTAGGGCCCGTTCAGCCGGCCGGGGCGGTTCCGCCAAGGCAGATTGACCCCCGGCGCCCACCCCCTTAGAATTGCCTGCTCAGCCGGAATAGCTCAGTTGGTAGAGCGGCGCATTCGTAATGCGTAGGTCGTAGGTTCGATTCCTATTTCCGGCACCAGTTGCAGCAAAAGCCCCGGCCTTGGTCGGGGCTTTTCGTTTTCAGTGTTTCGACCTCACGGGACTACGTCGGAAACCGCCTCTTCAATTGCGCAAGGTCGCATTTGACCTGTCAAAAATGCTGCGCTCCTTGCAGTCACAATGACAGTTGACTGGCAGGTCCACCTAACATAGTATCCCGGCCAACAGAGCCAAATCCCCTCCTGACCCAGCGTCAGTGACGGTTTGGCCTTTTTTTTGCCTGAAATTCGGATCACCGGGACGTGACAGAAGCCAAGACACCCTTGCCTCTCCTCCGCTGGCAAAAGAGCCACTGTTGGAAGACGTCTGTACCGCCACGCTAGAGGCGTTCGCGGTGTCGCGGGAGACGATCCGCTCAATGTCAAACGGCCCGAAATCATCCGAAACACGTAAGCGCTTCACGGACGGGACGCTGGAACTGATGTCGGATATCTGACTCAACCCACAGGCCCCCAACGTTGCCGTCGTCCCAGAAATGTCGAACGCATGCTCAATTCGGGCTAAGGTTGGAATCTACTTCAAAGGGACATGACCACATGGGAAGCTTCTCACTCTGGCATTGGCTGATCGTGCTCGTCATGTTGGCGATCCCGGTTGCAGCAATCGTGGCCGTTGTCCTCTTCGTCAATTCCCGCCGCCGCCCCGGCAAGTGATGGAGAGGATTGCGCCAGCGGTCAACGCGTGCCCAAGTGAAAGTGGTGCTGTGCATGGCCACGGCTGCGTGCGTGGGTCCCGCCCGTTACGGGGCGCCAGGCAGTTTCAGTCTTTCGGATGACAACTGCATCAACCAGCGATTAAGCCTATTCCGCCGCCATGCTGACCCGGTTACGCCCGCCCGCCTTGGCCCGGTAAAGCGCCTCATCCGCGCGCGCGATCAATTCGGCCAGCAGCGGCTGGTCACTCCCCGGCAGCGCTTCGCCCAGTGCGGCACCGATGCTCACGGTCACATTGATACGTGCATCGCCAACATCAATCGGAGTAGCGGCCACGGCCTGGCGCATCCGTTCGGCCACCGCGGGCGCGTCCTCGACGGCAGGCGCCGCCAGCAGCGCGACGAACTCCTCGCCGCCAAAGCGGGCGAACAGGTCGCGCTCGCGCAGCGCCTCCCGGCAGCGCTTGGCTACTACCTTCAGCACTTCATCGCCCGCAGGATGACCGTGGCTGTCGTTGATTTTCTTGAAATGGTCGACGTCGACCATCAGCACGGCCACCGAATGACCGGTGGCTTCCCGCGCGGCGATGATCTGCGCGGAGCGCTCCTCAAAGTGGCGCCGGTTGGGAATGCCGGTCAACGGGTCGGAGGTAGCCAGGCGGCGCAGCTCGGCGGCCATCAAAAGTTCGGCGGTCACGTCGGTGAACAGCCAGATGCGGCCGTATTCGCCGTTCCCACGTACGGGATGGGTGTCCACCTCGATCGTGCGTTCGCCCAGCGCCCAGTTCAAGGTGGAAGCAAAACTGACATTACCCACCTGCGCGCCGTACGCCTGCTCAAGCTCGGCGTGGTTGTCGCACCGCTGCCGAAGGGTACGCATGGGTTCGGCAAGGTCGCGCGCGCGGTGGTTACCGGGCGGGCAGCCCAGCAGGTCAGCGGCACGCTGGTTGATCACCGCGCTCACGCCGTCGCCTTCCATCAGCACGATCCCAGCGGGCACGCTCTCAACCAGATCGATGAACTGGTTCTGCACTGTCACTTCGCGCAGCTTTTCGCGCCGGGCAGACAGCAGGCGGGCCACGCTCGTGGCCAGCAGCGGAACCTGTGGGGTCAAATGCGTGGCGGACGGCTCGCCCTTCCACAGCACCAGCAGGCCGCTCAGCGGTGCGCCGAGCGATGGCGCGGGCACGAACAGCAGCCGCGCCGGTGGACCGTTCAATCCATGCAGCAGGGCCGTGGGCAGGCGGAATCCGGCGGCAGCGACGGGTTCCCCCGACCAGCCGTGCTCCAGGATGCCGCTACGGGCCAGGCTGAATCCGGAAAAAGGCATGGCCGGGAATGAAGCGGCCCAGCCCGCCCAGCCATTGGCTTCAATCTCCACCGCCATGACCAGATCCGCACCGGAAGCGAGCTGGGCGAAGTGGCACAGGCCGGCGAGGGCATCGCTGTCGGTAGTGCTCATGCCACGTTTGCCGACAGGCGGCGCTCGAGGATGCGGACGACTTCATCGGGGGCGGTCATGTGCGGAAGATGCCCCTCGGCATCGATGATATCCAGCGTGGCGGTCGGAATGGCCGCTTCCAGCCAATGACCGACCTGCACCGGCACGGCCATGTCGACTGCAGTCTGGATCACGTGCACCGGCCGGGTCAGTTGCGCGGCAAGCGACCGCATATCGGAATTGAAGATCGTGCGCGAGGTATTGAGCGCGATGTCCGGGCGCATCTGGAACAGCGTGCGCGAGAAGTCGGCTACCACCTGCCCGTTGTCCACACCCACCACCATCGGCGCGAACCCGGCCACCCAGGCCTGGTAGTTGGCGCTCATGCTGTCGAACAGGTTATCCAGATCCGCTGCCTGGAAGCCGCCGGTGTAGCCGGTGTCATCCAGGTAACGCGGCGAAGCCCCCACGGTGACCAGCCGGTCGAACAGTTCCGGGCGGGCCACGGCGGCCACCGCACCGATCATGCCGCTCATGGAGTGGCCGACATACACGCAGTCGCGCAGCGCCAGGTCGTCCATGATCTCCAGCAGGTCGTCGGCATAGCCGAACAACGAACCGTGCCGGTCGAAATCGTAAGTGTCCGCGCCGTTGGGTCCGCAACCGGCGAGGTCGAACGACACTACGTCGTAGCGCGTCTCGAACCACGGGCGAAGGGCGCTCCAGGCCGTCTGGTCAGTTCCGAAGCCATGGGCAAGGATGGCGACCTGACTGCCCTTGCCGCTACGGCGGCCATTGAATCTTTCAAAGCTGTTCACGCACATCCAGTCATGGGCAGTCGGCAGCTGCCGATACTAGGCCAGGCTGGCATGTGGGTCCATGACACATCGGCGCGTGCCTGGGTGTCGACCGGCCGCTGTTAACCTCGGCGTCAGGGCCGCAGTCCGAGCGCGAACCGCCCCGTCAAGCGCCCCAGGGAATGTCAGCCTCGCCAGCGGCCTGCTCGAATCGTGGGCGGCCGAACCAGTAGCCCTGCATCAGGCGGATGCCAAGATCGGACAGGCATCGCGCCTCATCCGCGGTTTCGATTCCTTCGGCGATCACCTCGATATCCAGCTCGTCGCACATGGAGATGACCCCGGCCACGATGGCGCGTCTTGACCGGCTATGGTCGATGCCCCGGATCAACGCCATGTCCAGCTTGACGATATCCGGGTGGAAATCGGCCAGCAGGTTGAGGCCGGCAAAGCCAGCGCCGAAATCATCAATCGCCGTCTTGAAGCCGATACGTTTGTACTCGCTCAGGATCTCGGCCAGCCATTTGCCGTCGCTGACCTGCTCGCCCTCTACGGTTTCAAAGATGATCCGCTCCACCGGAAAGCCATACCGCTCGGCCGCCTGCAGGGTGGAGCGGATGCATACTTCCGGCCGATAGATGGCATTGGGCAGGAAATTGATCGAAAGACAGGACGGCAGCTGCAACCCAGCTGCGATCCGGATGGCCTTCTCACGGCACGCCTGGTCGAACGAATACCGGTTCTCGGCGGTCACGCGCGACAGCACCGTGTCGGCAGGTTCGCCTGCCGGACCCCGTACCAGCGCTTCGTGCGCGAATACCTTGCGCGCTTGTATGTCGACGATGGGCTGGAACGCGTAGCTGAAGTCGAACTGCAGCGGCTCCGCATCGCGGCACAAGGCACATCCGGCACGCGAGGGGGGAGAGGGCATGCAAAGGGGTCCGTCTTCAGGTCAGGCAGGAAGCTTAGCCGATGCCTGATCAGGGGCATGTGGATGCTGCGCCGTTGGCGCCTGTCCTTCAAGCTGCATCCTCAACCGCTTGGCGCTGGTTCGCGCTTCCACCAGTCTCGACGTCCTTTCCCGGTGCGACGCGCACGCTCCCTGCGCTCGGCCTCCCGTTGCTCAAGGGGTGAGCGCTGGTCCGGCCCCATGAACAGGTGGCCAAACATCTCCGGGCGCTCGGCGCGGCGGTTCGATGGTTCGTTGGGGGTGCTGTGGTCGTGAACTGTGCTCATCGCGCAGATCGTAGTGTCGGCCAGAGTCACAGGTTGAGACGGGTGACGTGCGGGGCACCGGCGCCGAACCCGAGCTCTACGGCCATCGAGTTTTGAAGCTATCGCAGGCAACAGCAGCGGGCCTCCCCGGCCACGCGGCGGCGACCTGTGCGATGAGTAGCATCACCACGACATCCAGACCCATCGCATCGACGACAGGAACCAGCGGCAGCAGGCCTGGATTGCAGGCGACCAGGAGGGTCCAGCACGGTGGTGGCGGCAGTCAGCAGCCCCTTCCTCCAGAGGGATTTGCATGGGCGTTTCTATCCAGGGCGGGGTTCTGGTCTACTGGGCATCACGCTTGCCCAAGGTTACCCCCATGAAAACCGCCGTTTTCAGTGCCCGCCCTTACGACCGCCGTTTCCTGGATGAAGCGAATGCGCGCGACCACGCCGGGCAGGGGTTCGAGCTGGCCTATTTCGACGCGGCGCTGGACGCCACGACCACCGGCCTGGCCCAGGGTTTCGATGCGGTCTGCGTGTTCGTCAACGACCGCCTGGACGCGGCCGTGCTGCGGGCCCTGCATGGGCTGGGGGTGCGGGCGATCCTGCTGCGCTGCGCGGGGTTCAACAACGTGGATCTGGTGGCTGCCGCGGAACTGGGGCTGTTGGTGGCCCGGGTGCCGGCGTACTCGCCCGAGGCCGTGGCCGAGCATGCGCTGGCGCTGGTCATGACCCTCAACCGGCAGACCCACCGCGCCTACAACCGGGTGCGCGAGGGCAACTTCATGCTCGATGGGCTGCTGGGCCGCACCCTGCACGGCAAGACCGTAGGCATCGTGGGCACCGGCAAGATCGGGCTGGCGACGGCGCGTATTTTCAACGGCATGGGCTGCACCGTGCTGGGCAACGATCCTTACCCGTCGCCAGACTTCTCGGCGGTGGGCCACTACGTGGCGCTGGAGGAACTGCTGGCCCGCTCGGACATCGTGTCGCTGCATTGCCCGCTTACGCCGCAGACCCATCACCTGATCAACGAGGAATCGCTGGGGTTGATGAAGCCCGGCGCGATGCTGGTCAATACCTCGCGCGGCGCCTTGGTGAACACCGATGCGGTGGTGCGCGCGCTGAAGTCGCGGCACCTTGGCCACCTGGCCATTGATGTGTACGAGCAGGAAAGCGCGCTGTTCTTCCAGGATCTGTCTGGCGAGATCATCGATGACGATCTCTTCCAGCGCCTGATGACCTTCCCGAATGTGCTGGTTACCGGGCACCAGGGCTTCTTTACGGTTGAAGCCCTGCAGGAAATCTGCAGCATCACCCTTCGCAACCTGTGGGATTTCGCCAGCGGGGCGGAATGCCAGAACAGGGTGGTTGCTGCCTAGGCTCGCCCGCAGGGATCAGGCCAGCTTGTCGGGACAGGTTGCAACCATCGTCGCGCTGTTCTGCACCGGTACCCAGGAGCGTGAACTGCCGTTTCGCTTGGTTTCCATGTATTTCTCTGTCACCTGGTAGACACGGAGGTAGCCACTGCTCTTTCCGCACCACTGGCTTACCCGGGTCGATCCCGGCTGCCAGGGAGCATCCGTGGTTTTCGCAATCACGCTCGATCCGCCTGCATCGAGCGGGTAGGAGAACTGCTCGATGAGGCCGGAAATGTCCGGCTGTTTGATGGCGTCCAGATACTGGATGCCTGCGGCACGTGCCTCGGTGGATTCCGAGGCGGCCATTGTCTGGAAGGTCGCGGTAAGCCGCTCGACAAAGGACGCCTTGTCGACGTCCGTTGAAATCTGCGTTACTGCGAGCGAGGTCTGTTCAACCGGTGCGGCGGCCGTGGCCGCCTGCGGAGCCGAGGTCAGCAGAATCGTTCCAATCAAAAGCGAACCGCCAATCAACATTACGTTCATTGAGACTTCCTGGTGTCTGGACGCGGGAACGGCTGCTGGGACGCTAGGTGAGTATCTGGTGGCTGTCAATTAGTCCCAGGTTACCGATCTTCCACTTCGACATAGCGCACGACGGGCTTCTCGACATTCTCGCGGACGGGCGGATCGTCATTCCACAGCGGGCGCAGGAGAATCTGCCCGGGAGTGGCTTCGATTCTTACGTGCACGCCTACCTCGAAGCCGAACTTGCGCAGCCAGGCGCCGCGCAGGGTCACCAAGGGGAGCGGGCCGAAGTGATCGCGGTCCTGTTCGCCGATCTGGGGCACGGCGCGTACGTTGTGGTGGTAGCTGGGGGAATAGCTGGGTGCGCAGCGGGGTAGCAGCAGGACGACTTCTTCTTCGTCTTCGGGCCACTGGACGGGTTTGGGTTTCATCTTCGCTCCTCCAACAGGGAATGGCCCTCGCCGGTGAGGGCGAGGGCGTCGGGAGGTCAAAACCGTGCAAGCCAGACGGCGGGTGTATTCCCCCGTGAGGGGTCTTGTATTAGCCACCCTCCCGACATGGGACATCCATAATTTTGGCTCACCGGAGTTTTGAGCTCCGGGGAGAACCTTGCCCGCGGACGACGACGAAGCGAAATCGTTTGTGTCTGTTGGGTTTGCGATTTCAGTAGGCTGTATCTACTGGTTGTCGGGTGTGGCACGGAATTACGGGAATTGCGGCGTTTGTGTGTGAGCCAAGGCACAAAAATTATTTTTCGCCGATGTGCATCATTTGGTTTGGAGGGTGGTTCGTGGCGTCGTAATCGGTCCGGTGGGCGCGGAGTGGCGGGTGGGGCGGGGGAGATCAAGAGCGGTGTTGATCAGGTTTCATGCGTTACCGGGTGTGGGTGGTGCAAGGGCGGTCGTTTGGGAACCGACCCTACGGCGCCAGGCGGCCCGGTGTCCGACGGACGTGTGCCCGGCCCGGCAGTCCGGTGTTCGTTCGGGGTGCACCCAGGTGCCCGCGAGGTCGGGCGCGGGTGGGTCGGGCGGCCGGGCAGGGCCAGTTGCACCGATCGCTGCCGTGAACGATTCATGTCTATACATGTCGCTCCGGCTGTGCTGATCCGGGCGGTCTGCGCGCAGTGCGACAACGTGTCGCAGCCGTTTTCGGGCCTTTCCTGCGTCAGATCATTGTCAATGCCTTTCTTAAATGGTGCGTGACGGCATAAAATTAGGGGGCTGACATGAACGTCCTCCGTGCCGCCCCTTGGGAGCGGTACACCCGGCTTTGGCCGGAGGGGCGCGCTTGAGAAGGCATTCCCTACGCAATTGGATCGACCGATGATTCCGTTGAAATCCCTTGGGCGCTGGCTGCGCCCGGGCCTGCTGTTCGCGTTGTCCGTGTTCATGACGGGCTGCAGCTCGGCCATTCTGGCCCCGAAGGGCCAGGTCGGCCACGACCAGAAGACCCTTCTGATCACGGCCACCGTGCTGATGCTGCTGGTCGTCGTGCCGGTCATCATCATGACCCTCGCCTTCGCCTGGAAGTACCGTGCCTCCAACACCAAGGCCCGTTACGAGCCGAAGTGGTCGCACTCCACCGCGATCGAAGTGGTTGTCTGGTCGATCCCCTGCATGATCGTGCTGGTGCTGGCCGTGCTGACCTGGCGTTCGTCGCACTCGCTGGATCCGTACCGTCCGCTGGACTCGCAGACCAAGCCGGTGGTGATTGAAGCCATTTCGCTGGACTGGAAGTGGTTGTTCATCTACCCGGAAGAGAACATCGCGACGGTCAACGAAATCACCTTCCCGGTGAACACCCCGCTGAACTTCAAGATCACGTCCGATTCGGTGATGAATGCCTTCTTCATCCCGCACCTGGGCAGCATGATCTACTCGATGACCGGCATGGAGACCAAGCTCCATCTGATCGCCAACGAGACCGGCACCTTCCCGGGCATGTCCTCGCACTACAGCGGCGCGGGCTTCAGCAAGATGCATTTCGACGCCAACTCGGTGACCGAAGCCGAATACCAGGCATGGCTGGCCAAGGTGCGTGCGCAGAGCACCCCGATGGACCAGGCCGCCTTTGGCGCGCTGGTGGCCGAGAAGAACCACGACTGGCACCCGGTGACCTACTTCGGCACCACCGAAACCGGTCTGTTCGACTGGGTCGTTGCCCGCCACATGGGTGACAACCAGCACTACGGCATGGACCACAAGGCCATGGATCACAAGGGCATGTCGCACGGCGCTGCGGGCGAAAGCCACGAAGGCCACGAGATGCCGGCCGGTGCCCATGACATGCCGGCCGACCATGCCGAACACACTGCAGACGAGCACGCCGCCGCCGGTCACGCCGGCCACGCAGGCTCGGGAGAATAAGCATGAATCCGTTGGGCAAACTGACATTCGCTGACATCCCGCACGACCCGATCATCATCTCCACGCTGGTTGGCGCGGGGATCGGTGGCCTGCTCGTGCTGGCCCTGATCACCAAGTTCAAGCTGTGGGGCTATCTCTGGAAAGAGTGGTTCACCTCGGTTGACCACAAGAAGATCGGCGCGATGTACCTCATCGTCGCCTTCGTCATGCTGCTGCGCGGCTTTGCCGACGCCATCATGATGCGTACCCAGCAGGCCATCGCCGCCAACGGCGCCGAAGGCTTCCTGCCGCCGCACCACTACGACCAGATCTTCACCGCCCACGGCGTGATCATGATCTTCTTCGTGGCGATGCCGCTGATCACCGGCCTCATGAACGTAGTGGTGCCGCTGCAGATCGGCGCGCGCGACGTTGCCTTCCCGTTCGTCAACTCGCTCAGCTTCTGGCTGTTCGTGGCGGGCGCGGGCCTGGTGATGATCTCGCTGGGCGTGGGTGAATTCGCGCAGACCGGCTGGCTGGCCTTCCCGCCGTTGTCGGGCAAGGAGTTCAGTCCAGGGGTTGGTGTGGATTACTACATCTGGGGCCTGCAGGTAGCAGGTCTAGGAACGACACTGAGCGGTATCAACTTCTTCATTACCATCCTGAAGATGCGTACCCCGGGCATGAAGCTGATGCACATGCCGGTGTTCACCTGGACCGCGCTGGTCACCAACGTGCTGATCATCGCCGCCTTCCCGGTGCTGACCGTCACCCTGGTGCTGCTGACCCTGGACCGTTACCTGGGCACGCACTTCTTCACCAATGACGGTGGCGGCAACGCCATGCTGTACATCAACCTGATCTGGATCTGGGGTCACCCGGAAGTCTATATCCTGGTGCTGCCGGCCTTCGGTGTGTTCTCCGAAGTGATCGCCACGTTCTCGCGCAAGGCGCTGTTCGGCTACAAGGGCATGGTGTACGCCACGGCCACCATCGGCGTGCTGTCGTTCATCGTGTGGCTGCACCACTTCTTCACCATGGGTTCGGGTGCCAACGTCAATGCCTTCTTCGGCATCACGACGATGATCATCTCCATTCCCACCGGCGTGAAGATCTTCAACTGGCTGTTCACCATGTTCCGCGGCCGCGTGCAGTTCACCAGCCCGGTGCTGTGGACGATCGGCTTCATGGTCACCTTCACCATCGGCGGCATGACCGGCGTGATGCTGGCGATCCCGGCCATCGACTTCGTGCTGCACAACAGCCTGTTCCTGATCGCCCACTTCCATAACGTCATCATCGGCGGCGTGGTGTTCGGCATGTTCGCCGGTATCACCTACTGGTGGCCGAAGATGTTCGGCTTCCGCCTCAACGAGGCCTGGGGCAAGCGCGCGTTCTGGTGCTGGTTCATCGGCTTCTACGTGGCCTTCATGCCGCTGTACATCCTGGGCTTCATGGGCATGACCCGCCGCATGCAGAGCTACCCGAACCCGGAATACCAGCCGCTGCTGGTCATTGCGATGGTCGGTGCGTTCATCATCGGCGCCGGCATCCTGTGCCAGATCATCCAGGTGGCCGTGTCCATCCGCGACCGCAAGAAGACCGCCGACCTGACCGGCGATCCGTGGGATGCCCGTACGCTGGAGTGGGAAACCTCTTCGCCGCCGTCGTTCTACAACTTCGGTTCGCTGCCCAAGGTCACCGAGCTGGACGACTTCTGGGAACGCAAGCAGCGTGGTGAGGCGTGGGAACGCCCGGCCAAGTACACCGACATCCACATGCCGCGCAACACCGGTACCGGTGTGGTGATTGGTGCCTTCAGCCTGGTCTTCGGCTTCGCGATGATCTGGCACATCTGGTGGCTGGCCATCGTTGGCCTGGTCGGCATGATCGGCACCTTCATCTGGCGCACCTTCGACAAGGACGTGGATTACTACGTGCCGGCTGCCGAAGTGGAGCGGATCGAAAACGAGCACCGCCGTCACCTGCAGGCGCAGGGTCTGGTGAAATCGGAGTTGCAGGCATGAGCAGCACTATCGCCAACAACGTGAACCACGGGCACGCCGCACACGCGGCGGCCCATGGCCATGATGACCACGAACACCACGACACCGGCGAGAACACCGTCTTCGGTTTCTGGGTGTACCTGATGAGCGACTGCCTCATCTTCGCCAGCCTGTTCGCGACCTACATCGTGCTGGCCGGCGGCACCAACGGTGGCCCGGGTCCGAAGGACCTGTTCGACCTGACCTTCGTCGCGTGGGAAACCACGCTGCTGCTGGTGTCCTCGCTGACCTTCGGCCTGGGCATGATCGCGCTGCACAAGCACAAGGTTGGCCAGATGTACCTGTGGCTGGGCCTGACCTGGCTGCTGGGCTTCGGCTTCATGGTCATGGAAGTGTGGGAGTTCAACCACCTCATCCATGAGGGCTTCGGTCCGGACCACAGCGCGTTCCTGTCGGCGTTCTTCGCGCTGGTGGGCACCCACGGCCTGCACGTGAGCGCCGGCCTGCTGTGGCTGCTGATCATGTTCATCCAGATCAAGCAGAACGGCCTGACCCCGACCAACAAGACCCGCATGGCGTGCCTGAGCCTGTTCTGGCACTTCCTGGACCTGATCTGGATCGGCGTGTTCTCCGTCGTCTACCTGAAGGGAGCGCTGTAATGGCACATGACACTCACGCACACGACCACGGCCATGGCGCCGCGGGCGAAAGCCACGGCAGCGTCAAGTCGTACCTGGTCGGTTTCCTGCTGGCCGCCGTCCTCACCATCATTCCCTTCTGGGCGGTGATGAAGGGTGGCCTGCCGGTCTTCACCACGGGCGTCATCATCGTGGTGGCGGCCATCCTGCAGATCTTCGTGCACCTGATCTTCTTCCTGCACCTGAACCGCTCGTCGGAACAGCGCTGGAACGTCAGCGCGGCGGCCTTCACCGTCGTGGTGATCGGCATCATCGTCGCCGGCACGCTGTGGGTCATGCACAACATGAACGTGCACATGATGCATTGACCCTTCGGGGGTGATGCAAACGAAGAGGCCGCCCGGAAGGGCGGCCTTTTTGTTTGCAACCTGCATCGCGGACAACACGCCCCGGACGGTAACGCTGCCCCGGACGGCAACGCCGCCCTGGACGGTAACGCTACCCGGACGGCAACGCCGCCCTGGACGGCAACGCCGCCCTGGACGGCAACGCCGCCGTGGATGGCAACGCCGCCCCGGACGGTAGTGCCGACTATTAGTCGGCAACGCCATGCATGAAGAATGCAGGGCGGGTCCGCGCGAAGGGCAGCCGACTAACAGTCGGCTCTACCAGTCGGCTCTACCAGTCGGATCTATTGGTCGGTTATGCGGCGTTGCGCAGGAACGCCTCGGCGTCCACCGGCTTGCCCAGGTGGTAACCCTGCAGCAGGTCGCAGCCCAGTTCGTTGAGGTAGTCGCGCTGCCCGGCGGTTTCCACGCCCTCGGCCACGATCTGCAGCTGCAGCGAACGCCCCAGCGCCACGATCGAGGACACGATCGCCGCATCTTCCGCGTTGTCTTCCAGGTCGCGCACGAACGCGCGGTCGATCTTCAGTTCGGTCGCCGGCATGCGCTTGAGGTACAGCAGGCTCGAATAGCCCGTGCCGAAATCATCGATGGAAATCTTCACCCCCATCGCGGTCAGCCCGTGCAGGATCTGCAGGCTGGCTTCCACGTCCTGCATGGCCGTGGTCTCGGTCACTTCCAGGGTCAGGTGGTGCGGGGCCAGGCCGTGCCGCTCCAGCGTCGCCTTTACCGTGTCCAGCAGCGTGGTGGACGAGAACTGCAGCGGCGAAAGGTTCACCGCCATCGACCACGTTGCGTGCCCGGCATCATGCCACTGCCGCAGCTGCGCGCAGGCCTGGTCCAGCACCCAGTCGCCCAGCGGCAGGATCAACCCGCTGCGTTCGGCAATCGGAATGAAGGTGTCCGGCCCCAGCAGCCCCAGCCCCGGGTGCTGCCAGCGCACCAGCGCTTCGGCACCGATCACGCCACCACCATCGGCACGGAACTTGGGCTGGTAGTGCAGCACCATCTCATCGCGCTGCAGGGCGCGGCGCAGCTCCTGCAGCAGCTTGAGCTGGCGGTTGGCGCTGACGTGCATCGATTCGGTGAAGAACGTATAGCCGTTACGGCCCGAGTCCTTGGTGTGGTACATGGCCGCATCGGCATGCGCCATCAGCTCGCGCTCGGTGGTGGCATCGGTGGGGTACATCGCGATGCCCAGGCTGGCGGTGACCTGCAGGTCCAGCGTGTCGATCTCGAACGGCTCGGCCACCGTGGCGATGATGCGCTCGGCCACCACGGCGGCATCCTCGGGCACATCCAGCTGGAACACGATGACGAACTCATCGCCGCCCAGCCGGGCGAAGGTATCCTGCGCGCGCAGCAGGCCGTTGACCCGCCTGCTCACCTCGATGAGCAGCTTGTCGCCCAGCTGGTGGCCGTAGGCATCGTTGATGGCCTTGAAGCCGTCCAGGTCGCAGAACATCACCGCGAAACTGAAGTTGCGGCGCTTGGCCTTTTCGATGGTCTGTTCGATGCGGTCCTGCAGCAGCATGCGGTTGGGCAGCTGGGTGAGTGGGTCGTGCAGCGCGGCCTGCAGCAGCTTTTCGTTGGCCTGGGCCAGGGAATCGGCGAGCAGGCCGGTGCGGGTGCGCATCTGGCGGTCGAACAGCGAGGCGATCAGCGCGATGCCCAGCGTGGCCAGGGTGGTGACGATGACCAGCACCGCCAGCCACTTGGTATCCAGCCCGTTGGCGTACACGGCGCCGCAGATGCTGCCTTCCGGAAAGTTGGCGGCGGCCATGCCGGTGTAATGCATGCCCACGATGGCCAGGCCCATCACCAGCGAGGCCAGCCCGCGCAGCAGCCCGGTACGGCGCTGTTGGGTGCGCAGCCGGAAGGCGATCCACAAGGCGGCGCCGGCGGCGACGATGGCGATCAGCAGCGAGGCGGCGAACCACAGCGGGTCGTACTCGATGCCGGGCTCCATGCGCATCGCGGCCATGCCCAGGTAGTGCATGCAGGCAATGCCCAGGCCCATCAGTACCGCGCCGGCGATCAGGCGCGGCCACGGCAGTTCCGGGCGCGAGACCAGCCAAAGCGCGTAGGCCGAGGCCCCCACCGACGCGGCCAGCGAATACAGGGTGATCGCCAGGTCGTAACCGACCGGGATCGGCAGGTGGAAGGCGAGCATGGCCACGAAGTGCATGGACCAGATGCCCAGGCCCATGGCGGCGGCGCCACCGGCCAGCCACCAGCGGGCCACACGGCCTTCGGTACTGGCCAGCCGGCCGGCCATGTCCAACGCGGTATACGAAGCGAGGATGGCAACCAGCAGCGAGAAAACGACGAGACTCTGGCTGTAGGTGCCGGTCATGGAAAAGCCTGGATGTACATGGGGAAGGGAAAGGCGCGGGCGCCCGCCACGGTATCGGCCGGGGCGGGGCAAGGTTGAGCGGGGGCGTTCAGCCGGCGGTCGGGCGCGCGTCTCGGTTGCTGCGACGCGGCTCGGCTATCCTGCCCGACAGACGATGAATTGGATTTGACATGGCCAAGCGGCTTACCGCCTACGTGTGCAGCGAATGCGGCGCGGAATACAGCAAGTGGCAGGGGCAGTGCACCGAGTGCGGCGCCTGGAACGTGCTGAGCGAGATCACGCTGGAAAGCGCCGCGGCCACCAAGTCGCCGGCGGCGCGTCGCTCGGGCTGGGCCGGCAAGGTCGATGCGCCGAAGATCATGGCGCTCAAGGACGTGCAGCAGACCGAGCACCTGCGGGTAAGTACCGGCATCGGCGAATTCGATCGCGTGCTGGGCGGCGGCCTGGTCGAAGGTGCGGTGGTGCTGGTGGGCGGTGACCCGGGCATCGGCAAATCGACCCTGCTGCTGCAGGCGGTGGCGAAGATGGCTGCCACGCTGCCGGTGCTGTACATCACCGGCGAGGAATCGCTGTCGCAGGTGGCCGGCCGCGCGGTGCGGCTGGACCTGCCGCTGGACAACGTCAACGCGCTGGCCGAAACCCAGGTCGAAGCGATCCTGCAGCACGCCAGCGCGGCGCGGCCGAAGCTGATCGTGGCCGATTCGGTGCAGACGCTCTGGACCGAATCGCTCACTGCCGCCCCGGGCTCGGTCAGCCAGGTGCGCGAGAGCGCGGCGCGGCTGGTGCGCTTTGCCAAGGAAACCGGCACGGCCGTGTTCCTGGTGGGGCATGTGACCAAGGAAGGCGGCATTGCCGGCCCGCGCGTGCTCGAGCACATGGTGGATGCGGTGCTGTATTTCGAAGGCGAGAGCGGCAGCCGCTTCCGCCTGCTGCGTGCGTTCAAGAACCGCTTCGGCGCGGTGAACGAGCTGGGCGTGTTCGCGATGGGCGAGAAGGGGCTGAAGGAAGTGTCCAATCCGTCGGCGATCTTCCTGTCCGGCGGCAGCACCCGGCAACCGGGCAGCTGCGTGATGGTCACCCGCGAGGGCACCCGGCCGCTGCTGGTGGAGGTGCAGGCGCTGGTGGATGCCTCACCGCTGTCGAATCCACGCCGCGTGGCGGTGGGCCTGGAACAGAACCGCCTGGCGATGCTGCTGGCGGTGCTGCACCGTCACGGCGGGGTGCTGGTGGGCGACCAGGACGTGTTCGTGAACGTGGTGGGCGGCATCCGCGTGCAGGAAACCGCGGTGGACCTGCCGGTACTGCTGGCCGTGTTGTCCTCGCTGCAGGACCGGCCGCTGGCGGAAAAGACGATTGCCTTTGGCGAAGTGGGTTTGTCCGGCGAGATCCGCCCGGTACCCAACGGCGAAGACCGCCTGCGCGAAGCCGCCACGCACGGCTTCAAGCGCGCCATCGTGCCCAAGGCCAATGCGCCCAAGACCGGCAGCGTCAAGGGCATGGAAGTCATCGCCGTGGAGCGGTTGTCCGAAGCGATCGACGCGATCTGAATCGGGCATTTCCGGCGCATGCGGCCGCGCAGGCAAACCGTGGCCGGGCTGTGCTAGTTTTCCGTTCCCGCCAGAGAAAACGATTACATGCAAGCGACTCCCCTGGACACGCAGGGCGCCAGCGAGATCCGTCGCGCTGGTGTCGACCTCAACGGATTGATGACGGTCCTTGGCAAACACCTGTATTCCACCCCGGTGGTGGCGCTGCGGGAACTGGTGCAGAACGCGCATGATTCGCTGGTGCGCCGTCGGCTGGAACAGGCGGACTGGCAGGAGGCCGGGCGGATCGAGGTGCATGGCGATCCGGTGAACGGCATCGTGCGCATCGTCGATACCGGCGCGGGCCTGACCCAGCAGGAAATTCACGACTATCTGGCCACCGTCGGCGTGGGCTATACCCGTGGCCTGCGCCAGGCAGGCGAGGATGACGAGGGGCTGATCGGCATGTTCGGGCTGGGCTTCCTGTCCGCGTTCGTGCTGGCGCGCCGGGTCACCGTGCGCACCACGTCCTACCAACAACCCGGGTTGGGCCATTGCTATGTGTCCAGCAATGCCGAGCAGTACACGGTATCGCCGATGCCTCCGCGTGCGGTGGGTACCGAGGTGGTGCTGGAACTGCATGGCAGCTACACGCACCTGGCCCAGGAGCAGACCCTGCGCGACATCCTGGGCCGCTACTGCGCGCTGCTGGGCGAACCCATCCATATCGGCCATGACGCGCGTGCGATCAATCCCGAGCCGCCGCCGTGGCGCCCGCAGGCGGGCGTGGCGCTGCATCCGCTGCAGGCGCAGCGCCGCGCGCTGGAATTTGCCACGCACTTCGAGCGCAGCTTCGAGCCGATTGCCTGCATGCCGCTGCGCGCCGAAGGCGGAAGCGATGCGGTGGGGCTGTTGTGGGTGCAGGATGGCGCGACCTACGGCACCAGCGACAACCGCAACCTGTCGGTGTTCGTACGCGGGATGCTGCTCGACGACGACGCGCGCGACCTGCTGCCGCCGTGGGCCGGGTTCATTGGCGGGGTGATCGAATCCAGCCGGCTGACTCCCACCGCCAGCCGCGAGGACCTGCAGCGCGACGACATCTACAGCGCGGTGCAGCATGCGCTCGGCGAGGCGCTCATCGATGGGCTGGTCGAGATCGCCCGGCAGCAGCCCGAAGCCTGGCGGCGCGTCCTGGCCCGGCACAACGAGGCGCTGCTGGGCGCCTCGCTCTGCGATGACCGGCTGTTCCAGCTGCTGCTCGAGCACGTGCGCGTGCCCAGCTCGCAGGGCGACATCCGCGCCAGTGAACTGCCGTCGCGTGGCGCGGTCCACGTGATCCTGGACAGTGGTGGCGGCTTCGAGGAAATGCTGTTCCGCGCGATGGGCGTGCCGGTGGCGCATGGCAACCGCTATGCCGTGGTGCCGTTCCTGCGGCGCTGGACCCAGGCCAAGGGCATGCGCCTGGTGGAGCTGGGCACCGAGCAGGGCAATCGCGCGCTGTTCCAGACCGACACGCTGCCCGAGGCCGAACTGGCGTGGCTGCAGACCCACCTGGGCGATGGCGAGCAGCTGCTGCCGGCGCACTTCAGCCCGGCTGAACTGCCGGTGGTGGTGGTGCCCGATCGCGAGGCCGAGCTGAAGCGCCGCCTCGAAGACGACGAGAACGACAAGCGCGTTTCAATGGCCGCGCTGCGCCTGGCGCGGCAGTTCACTGCCCGCATCGTCGCACGTGCACCCTCGCGCCTGTATCTCAACCTGGACAACCCGGCCGTGCAGGCGCTGCTGGCGGCCATGCGCGCCGGCAATCCCCAGGCCGAGGCCGCCGCGCGGCTGCTGCGCTCGCTGAAGGTGATCGTCAGCGCGCAGGGACGTGCGCAGGACGGCGGCGCTGCCAGCAGTGATCTCAACCGCGCGTTCGGCGACATCGCCGAGGCCCTGCAGCAGATGCTGCAGCCGCGCTGACATTTCGATTTTCTTTACGCATTACAGGACGGCACGACCGCATGGATATCTGGAACTGGGTGGAAAAACTGCAGGACGATCTGGGTGAGGCAGGGCAGGCGCAGAGCGCGCAGCTGCTCACCCGGCTGACCGACGAGGTCTGCGAGCTGCGCATCGATCGCGTGGATGCGCTGTTGCCCGAAGCGCGTGCGCTCGGCAAGACGCTTGGAAATCCATGGCTGGACGTGTTCGTGGGCCACTGGGAGATGCGCAACCGGGTCGGCAACCGGCTGGAGGGCGAGTCGGCGCTGGGTGATGCGGTGGCGTTGTTCGAACGCGCGCACCGCGCCGACACGGTGGAGTGCCCACAGTCGGTGTGCGTGACCCAGGACCTGGCCGCGTGTTACGGCAACATCGATGGCCCGGGCTGGGTGCCCGAACGCATCGAGGTGTGCGAAGAAACCCTGGGGCGGATCGACCCGAGCTGGGCCTGCTTCCAGTGCCTGAGTTGCGAGAAGGCCGACGCGCTGCTGGATGATGGAAATCCCCAGGGCGCACTGGACTACCTGGACGTACAGGCCGGTACCGTGCTGGCGCATGGCGGCAAGGTCTACGACAGCTTCCCCGAAATGCGCATCAAGATCCTGCTGGCCAGCGGCCGTGCCGCCGAGGCCCTGGCCTTGATCGACGCGCGCCAGGCCGAGGTGGAGGCCGAGGGCGACTATGAGCCGGCCAACTGCACCGTGCCACGTCGGCTGTCGCGTGCCTGGGCGCTGGCGCAGCTGGGGCGCGATGAAGAGGCGCTGGAGGCCCTGGTGCCGTGGAACCAGGTGTCGCCGAATTACCGGCGCATGTGGGCGCACACGGTGGCGCTGCTCGTGCGCAGCGCGCCCGAACGGAACGGCTGGGACCTGGGGCGCCGGATGAGCGCCACCCTGGCGCATTACGCCCAGGTGGGCGCGCACCGTTTTGTGATCGAGATTGCCGGGTTGTGCGTGGACATGGCCCTGCAGCGTGGCGCGGTGTGGACCGCGCAACGCCACCTGGCGATGGCCCGCCAACACCTGGATGGCCTGCGCCAGGACCTGGGCGCCCGCGATGCCGTGGCGGCGATGGCCGCGCGCATCGAGGCCGCCCCCGCTGCGGCCGCCCTGCCCGTGCCCGCCGAGGCCCTGTTGGACTGGCTGGTCGGGGAGGGGGCGCAGAACGAAGGGCGCGACCCCGAGCGCGAAGCGCAGTGGTTGCTGCAGGCCGTGGCGGCGCGGCCCGATGATGCGGCCCTGCTGGACGTGGCCGCCTCGGCGCTTGCGGCCTGCGGTGCCGAGGAGGAGGCGCTGGCCCTGCTGTGGGCGTTCGTGCAGCGCCACCCGCACGAAGATGCCTCCCCGGCGTATTCGTTGATGCGGCTGCTGGTGCAGCGTGGCGACCTGGGCGAGCTGGAACGGCTGGTGCAGCACTACCAGGCGCAGGTGCCGGTGTTCGCGCTGTGGTGCCAGGCACAGATCGCGCAGAAGCAGTCCGACTGGGCCGCGCTGGAGCAGGCCTGCTCGGCGCTGCTGGCGCTGTCGCCCGGTTCGCACGGCGCGCGCAATCTGCTGGCGATGGCCCTGATGGCGATGCAGCGCTTCCCGGACGCCGCCGCGCAGTACCGCCACCTCACCGAGGTCCTGGAGGAACCGCGCAGCGCACACTGGGACCATATGACGGCAGCCAGCGCGGCTCGTGACTGGGCAGCCGTGCGTACATCGGCCGCCGCGGTCGGCATGGAACTGGACAGCACCGAAGGCCCCGTCGAAGAGAACTTCGGCTGGGTGATCATCCGCTGCATGGACGGTGGCGACCCGATCGAGTACTACGCGCGCCGGACCGGCCCGGTCACCGCGCGCATCGTCGAGAACGCGCCAGCCAACCGGCGCCAGCGCGTGGACGACTGGGTGGTGTTCGACGCCGAACTGGTGCATCCGGCACCGGAAGATGAAGAAGAACGCCGTCGCTTCATGCCTACCTATGCCGAAGTCCATCTGCTGGAAAGCGGGGGACATGCGGCGAGCTGGCTGGTGGATGGCGTGCATCCGGGCGAGGAGGCCTGGGCGGCGTTCTCCGACGCGGTCAAGGACCGCGGCTGGAAGCTGTGGACCCACAGCGCGGACGACTACCAGCTTGCCGACACCCAGACCGACGGCGCGCCGCTGCCGGGGGTGCTGTTCACCCTCGCCCAGCCTCAGGAAGCGCCCCCGCTGGCGCTGCACCGGTTCCTGCTTGAGGCCACCGCCGGCTGGCCGCATCGGATGTGCTGGCTGCGCCTGGCCGAAGCCTGCGGCCAGGACGAACAGCGGCACCTTGATGTGATCGCGCGTTACGGGCTGTAAGCGATGCAGCGGGCGCGCCGCGGCGGTTGATCAGCGCGCGCGCCCGAACACCAGTTCGATGACGAACTGGCTGCCGAAGAATGCCAGCAGCAGCAGCGCCATGGCGGTGAGGGTCCAATGCACCGCTTTGGCGCCGCGCCAGCCGTAGCGGCGTCGCCCGATCAGCAGCGTGCCGAACACGATCCACGACAGCACGCTCAGCACGGTCTTGTGCACCAGCTTCTGCGCCAGCAGGTCGTCCACGAACAGCACGCCGGTGAGCAGGGTCAGCGTGAGCAGGGCAAAGCCCACCGCGATCACGCGGAACAGCAGGGCTTCCAGGTCCGCCAGCGGCGGCAGGGCGCGCAGCCACGGGCGGAAATCGCGGCGGCGCAGGGCGCGTTCCTGCAGCCACAGCATGATCGCCAGCAACGCGGCCACGCTCAGGGTGGCGTAGGCCAGCAGCGCCATCCAGGCGTGGGTGGCCAGCTGCCAGCCCAGCGGCCGGCTGGGTGCATGCCCGTAGCCGTGGTAGACGCACAGCACCGCCGCGGCCATCGGGAACACCAGCACGCCCAGTGCGGCCATGCGCCCGCGCGCGGCCACCAGCGAGGTCAGCCAGGCCATCCCGAGCCCGACCAGGGACAGCGCCGCGAAGAAGTGCATGTCCGGCCCGCCGCTGGTGTGCAGGGCCACCAGTGCGTGGTAGCTGCCGTGCAGGACCATCGCCGGCACCGCCGGCCACAGCCAGGTGGGCGAGCGGTTGGCGTCATCGCGCACCACCGCGCGCACCAGCAGGGCGGTGGCGGCCAGGTACAGCAGGGTCGCGATGAGAACGATTGTCATCGTGTCAGTTTCGCATACCCCCGGGCCGTCGGGGGAGTGCAGCGGACCCGCTATACTGTGCGTCTCTTTGTCTTTCGTTCTGAACAGGTTGCCTCCATGTTCGAGTCCCTGACCCAGCGCCTCTCCGGCACCATCGAGCGGCTGCGTGGCCGCGGTCGCCTCACCGAGGAAAACATCCGCGAGGCCACCCGCGAAGTCCGCATCGCGCTGCTGGAAGCCGACGTCGCCCTGCCGGTCGTGCAGGCCCTGGTCGAGCGCATCAAGGTGCGCGCGGTCGGCCAGGAAGTGCTCAAGTCGCTGACCCCGGGCCAGGCGCTGATCAAGGTCGTGCGCGACGAGCTGACCGCCGTGATGGGCTCGGCCGCCTCCGACCTGAACCTCAATGTGCCGGCCCCGGCCATCATCCTGATGGCCGGCCTGCAGGGTGCGGGCAAGACCACCACGGTGGGCAAGCTGGCCAAGCACCTGAAGGAGAAGCGCAAGAAGAAGGTGATGGTGGTGTCGGCCGACGTCTATCGTCCGGCCGCGATCGAGCAGCTCAAGACCCTGGCCGACCAGGTGGGCGTGCTGTTCTTCCCGTCCAGCGCCGACCAGAAGCCGGAAGCCATCGTGCGCGCGGCCATCGATGATGCGCGCAAGTCGTTCGTGGACGTGCTGCTGGTCGATACCGCCGGCCGCCTGGCCATCGACGAAGCGATGATGGCCGAGATCAAGGCCCTGCACGCGGCGGTGAACCCGGCTGAAACCCTGTTCGTGGTCGATGCCATGACCGGCCAGGACGCGGCCAATACCGCCAAGGCCTTCGGCGAAGCGCTGCCGCTGACCGGCGTGGTGCTGACCAAGACCGACGGTGACGCCCGTGGCGGTGCCGCGCTGAGCGTGCGCTACATCACCGGCAAGCCGATCAAGTTCGTCGGCGTCAGCGAAAAGCCCGACGGCCTGGACGTGTTCCATCCGGACCGTATCGCCAGCCGCATCCTGGACATGGGCGACGTGCTGTCGCTGGTGGAGCAGGTCGAGCAGCAGGTCGACAAGGACAAGGCGCAGAAGCTGGCCGAGAAGGTCGCCAAGGGCAAGAAGTTCGACCTGAACGACATGCGCGACCAGCTCGAGCAGATGCAGAACATGGGCGGCATCGGCGGCCTGATGGACAAGCTGCCGGGCCTGGGCCAGATCCCCGAGCACCTCAAGCAGCAGGTCAGCCAGGGCAAGGAAGTGCCGCGCATGATCGCCATCATCAATTCGATGACCAAGAAGGAACGCCGCAACCCGGGCCTGCTCAACGGCTCGCGCCGTGCCCGCATCGCGCGCGGTTCCGGCCTGACCCCGGCCGACGTCAACAAGCTGATGAAGCAGTATCAGCAGATGGAAAAGATGATGAGCAAGATGGCCGGCGGCGGCATGAAGGGCATGATGCGCAGCATGAAGGGCATGATGGGTGCCATGGGCGGCCGCGGCGGCATGCCGTTCCGCTGATCAAGGCGCCGGTCATCGAGCGCCCGCGTAGGGACACGCCATGCGTGTCCAAGGGACGCCCGGCGTAGACTGTAACGGTCGACCCCAAAGGTGCGCCCCGCATGACCGACCCGCGAATCCTCGAACGCGCCGACAGTTTCTGTCGGCGTTTCTCGTTGCAGTCTCCCATTCTGCTCGCCCCCATGGCTGGCGCCTGTCCGGTGACGCTGTCGGCCGTGCTGGCCAACCACGGCAGCATGGGCGCGATGGGCGCGGTCCTCTCGCAGCCGCAGGACATCGTGGCGTGGATGGACGCCTTCCGCGCCCAGTCCACCGGTCCGGCGCAGGTCAATGTGTGGATCCCGGATGCCGCGCCCGCGCGCGATGCTGATGCCGAAGCCGCCACCCGGGCATTTCTCGCGCAGTGGGGACCGGAAGTGCCGGCAGATGCCGCCGACGCCGGCCCCGCCGATTTCGATGCGCAGTTCGATGCACTGATTGCCGCGAAGCCTGCGGTCGCCTCCACCATCATGGGCGTCTTCAGCGCCGCCCAGGTGCAGCGCCTGAAAGACGCCGGCATCGCCTGGTTCGCCTGCGCCACCACCTTGGCCGAAGCGCTGGCCGCCGAGGCTGCGGGTGCCGATGCGGTCGTGGCGCAGGGCTTCGAGGCCGGTGGCCATCGCGGCGCGTTTGATCCGGCGGCTGCCGAGCGCCAACTGGTGGGCCTGTTCGCCTTGGTGCCGCGCCTGGCCGACCGCCTGCAGGTGCCGGTGATCGCCGCAGGCGGCATCGCCGACGGTCGCGGCATCGCCGCCGCGCTGATGCTGGGTGCCAGCGCGGTGCAGATCGGCACCGCGTTCCTGCGCACGCCCGAGTGCGCGATCGACCCGGCCTGGTCGCAGGCGCTGGCGGCCGCCGAACCGGAAGATACCTGGCCGACCCGTGCCTTCAGCGGCCGGCTCGGCCGTGGCCTGGCGACGCCTTATGTGCGGGCAGCCGCCGACCCGTCCGCGCCGCCGCCGCGCCCGTACCCGGTGCAGCGCGGCCTGACCGCGCCGATGCGCGCCCAGGCCAACCGCGAACACCGCATCGACGCGATGCAGGCGTGGGCCGGGCAATCGGCCTGGATGGCGCCCGACAAGCCGGCGGCCGAAGTGCTGCAGGCGCTGTGGGCCGACGCGCGCGGCTTGCTGGGATGAGCGTGTACTGCAACGGCCACCGCGCCAGCGCCGACGATCTGGCCGGCGCGCTGGTCAACTACGGCCACTTCACCTCGCTGCAGGTGCGCGGCGGTGCGGTGCAGGGGCTCGATCTGCATCTGCGGCGCTTGCGCCAGGGCACCGAGGAACTGTTTGGCAGCACGCTGGATGGCACCCAGGTGCAGGCCTGGATGCAGGCGGCGCTGCAGGCCGAAGGCAGGGTCGATGCCTCGCTGCGGGTGACGGTGTTTTCGCGCGCGTTCGATTTCCGCAAGCCGCTGCAGGTCGTGCCGGTGGATGTGCTGGTGGCAGTGTCGGCGCCGGTGACGCTGCCGGCAACGGCACGCCGCGTGCGCAGCGTGGTGTACCAGCGCGAGCTGCCTCACCTCAAGCATGTAGGCACGTTCCCGTTGTTCGAGCATCGTCGGCAGGCGCTGCAGGCCGGGTACGACGAAGCAGTATTCGTGGATGCGCAGGGTGCGATCAGCGAAGGCACCACCTGGAACATCGCCTTCGGGCGTGGCGGCGAACTGGTGTGGCCGCAGGCCCCAGCGTTGCGCGGAACGCAGGAGCGCCTGCTGCAGGCCGGGTGGGGCGGGGAACCGCAGCTGGCGCGGGTGCGGTTGGACGACCTGGCCGGGTTCGACGCGGCCATCGCCTGCAATGCGGCGGGGGTGTGGCCGATCGGGAGCATTGATGGAGTGGCGTTCCCGGGGTCGGAGGGAGTCTGCGGAAAAGCCAAGGCAGTGTTGTTGCAGGCGCCGTGGGATTCCGTGTTGGGGTGAGACCGCCTGGGCCGGCCAACGGCCGGCGCTACCGGATATCCGGCTGCGGCCGCTCGGTAGCGCCGGCCGTTGGCCGGCCCAAGCGGCGCCTGCAACCCTGCTCAACCGGCCTGAACGACCAATTCAGGTTCCCCCGCCCGGGCAGGCTTGGAATGCCCGCACCCCGCCGCTATAATCGCCGGCTTACCGCGCCATCCTGGCGACTGGGCAATAGAGGAAGCAACACCATGGTCAAGATCCGACTGACCCGCGGCGGCGCCAAGAAGCGTCCGTTCTACCACATCATCGTGACCGACTCGCGCAGCGCGCGTGACGGCCGCAACATCGAGCGCGTGGGTTACTACAACCCGGTTGCCCAGGGCGCCGAAGCCCGCATCGTGCTGGATATCCCGAAGGTCGACGCATGGGTTGCCAACGGCGCCCAGCTGACCGACAAGGTTCGCAACCTGTACAAGGAAGCGACCAAGGCCCAGGCCGCTGCGGCCTGATCCTGAAGGGCCGCGCCTGGCGCGGCCCGTCGGCATATACAGATGAAAGATACCGAGCGCCGCATCCTGCTGGGCAGGATTGTCGGCGCTTTTGGTGTGCGAGGCGAGATAAAGCTCGAGTCCTGGACCGAGCCGCGTACCGCCATCTTCAACTATCAGCCCTGGATCCTGCGCTCGCCCGCCGGCCAGGAGAGCACCCTCAAGGGCGCGCGCGGACGTCAGTCCGGCAAGCACCTGGTCGCGGTGTTTCCCGATATCACCGACCGCGATGTGGTCGAGTCGATGTACGGAACCGAAGTCTATGTAGCACGCAGCGCACTGCCGCCGCCGAAGGCCGACGAGTACTACTGGGTCGACCTGGAAGGTCTGCAGGTGCGTACCGTTGATGGCGTCGAACTGGGGCGGGTATCGCACCTGTTCTCGACCGGCTCCAACGACGTGGTGGTGGTGCAGGGCGACCGTGAGCGGATGATTCCGTTCGTGCAGCCGGACTTCGTGAAATCGGTGGATTTCGAGGCCAACCTGGTCATCGTTGATTGGGACCCGGAGTTCTGACCGGTGCGCATTGACGTCATCACCTTGTTCCCGGAGTTCATGGCGCAGTCGGCCGCGCTGGGCGTGGTCGGCCGTGCGGCCGAACGCGGCCTGCTGGACCTGCATGGCTGGAATCCGCGTGACTACGCCGAGGGCAACTATCGCCGGGTGGACGACCGTCCGTTCGGCGGTGGCCCGGGCATGGTGATGCTGATCGAGCCGCTGCGCGCCTGCCTGGCCGCGGCCAAGGCGGCCGACCCGGCGCCGGCGCCGGTCATTTACCTGAGCCCGCAGGGCAAGCCGCTGACCCAGGCAAAGGTCCGGGAACTGGCGGCATTGCCGCGCATGATCCTGCTGTGCGGGCGCTATGAGGGCGTGGACGAGCGCTTCCTGGCGGCTGAGGTCACCGAGGAAATCTCGATTGGCGATTACGTCCTGTCCGGCGGTGAGCTGGGCGCGGCGGTGATCGTGGATGCCGTTACCCGGCTGCAGGAAGGCGCCCTCAACGACGCCGAGTCTGCCGCCCAGGACAGTTTCGAAGGCCCGCAGGGGCTGCTGGACTGCCCGCATTTCAGCCAGCCGGCGCAACATGAATGGGGCGATGTCCCGGACGTGCTGCGCTCGGGCAACCACGCGGCCATTGCCCGCTGGCGCCGCCAGCAGTCGCTGCTGCGGACCTGGCTGCGGCGCCCGGACCTGCTTGACGAGGCCAGCCTGTCCAAGGCCGACCGGATCCTGCTGGACCAGGCAAGGGCCGAACTGCCGTAACGCCCGTCGGGGTGGTAACTGCCCCGAACAATGGTTAGAATTGCGGATTCCCATCAGGCCTTCCACGCCTGACGGTGGAAACCCTACAAAAAACGTGCAGCACAGTCCGGTGACTGCATGAGCCTACGTTGTCGAAACGACACGCCCACCCGAACGAACACAATCGGTGCACCCATGAGCAAGCTGAACAAAACCATCCTCTCGGACTTCGAATCCGCCCAGATCACCCGCGAGCTGCCGAAGTTCAGCCAGGGCGACACCATTGTCGTGAACGTGAAGGTGAAGGAAGGCAACCGCGAGCGCGTCCAGGCGTACGAAGGCGTCGTGATCGGCACCAAGAACGCCGGCCTGAACTCCGCGTTCACCGTCCGCAAGATCTCGCACGGCTACGGCGTCGAGCGCGTCTTCCAGACCCACAGCGCCATCATCGACTCGGTCGAAGTGAAGCGTCGTGGTAAGGTCCGCGCCGGCAAGCTGTACTACCTGCGTGGCCTGGAAGGCAAGGCTGCCCGCATCAAGGAAGATCTGGCTGCTGCTGCGCAGGCCAAGGCCGCGCGCCTGGCTGCCAAGGCTGCCCAGTAATTCCGGCGTGGGGTACCGACCAACGGTCGGTACCTACCCAACCAGACGGCCACCTTCGGGTGGCCGTTTGCGTTTCGGGCTGCGTGGGACACGCATGGCGTGTCGCTACGAAGGGGGCGTTGGGCTTCCATGCTCGCGTAGGGACACGCCATGCGTGTCTACGCCATCTACCCGCGTTCGACTGCGGCAATCGGCGGCGCTGGATCGGCGACCGGCGACGGCGGCGATGCGGGAATTTCCGCGGGCGCCGCCACTTCCTGGCGATGCGCCGGCAACATGCGTGCCTTGCGCCAGCCGCCCCAGCGGTAATACGCCAGCGACATCAGCATCGCGCAGAACGAACTCACCGGGAAACTCCACCACACCGCATCGGCGCCCCAGCGATCCTGCAGCAGCTCGGCGAACGGCACCCGGATTCCCCACAACGAGGCGGCCAGGATCAGCAGCGGCGGAATCACCGCACCGGTGGAGCGCACCACGCCGGAGATCACGAAGTTCACGCCGAAGAACAGGAAGGACCACACCGCGATGTGGTTGAGGTGGCGCGCCACGTCCAGCGCTTCGCTGCCGCTGGGCAGGAACAGTGCCAGCGAGTAACGGTCCAGCAGGATCAGCGGCAGGATCAACACGCCGGTCAGCAGGAAGTTGTACAGCACGCCGCTGCGCGCGGTGCCCCGCACCCGCGACCAGTTGCCCGCGCCCACGTTCTGCGCGGCCATCGACGAACACGCCGCACCGATCGCCATCGCCGGCATCTGCACGTAGGTCCACAACTGCAGCGACGCACCATAGGCCGCCGCGGTATCGGTGCCGTAGCTGTTGACCATGGTCATCATCATGATCATCGACAGCGAAATCAGCACCATCTGCAGGCCCATCGGCACGCCCTTGACCACCAGTGCGCGCAGGATTTCCGTGTCGATCTTGAACAGCCGCATGTCCTTGCGCCCCAGCCACAACACATGGCGCTTGTTGCGCATGTACCAGAGCAGCCCGATCAGCGACAGCGTCTGCGCGATGAGCGTGGCCCACGCCGCGCCGGCGATGCCCAGCCTGGGGAACGGCCCGATGCCGAAAATCAGCAGCGGATTGAAGCCGATGTCCAGCACCACCGACAGCAGCAGGAAGCGGAACGGCGTGCGCGAATCGCCGACGCCGCGCAGTGCCGAACTGAGGAAAGCGAACGCGTACAGCGTGGGCATGGCCAGGAAGATGATGCGCAGGTAGGCCTCGGCCAGCGGCAGTGACGCGGCCGGCGTGCCCATCGCCGCCAGCAGCGGGTGCGACAGCCACCAGCCGGCGATGGCGATCACCACCGACAGCCCGATGAAGAAGGTGGCACTGGTGCCCATCACCCGCCGCGCCTGCGGGATGTCCTTGGCGCCCATCGCCTGGCCGATCAGGATGGTGGCGGCCATGCCGATGCCGAACACCGAACCGATCAGGAAGAACATGATGTTGTTGGCGTTGGCGGTAGCCGTCAGCGCCGCCTCGCCCAGGAAGCGGCCCACCCACACCGCATTCACCGAGCCGTTCAACGACTGGGCGATATTGCCCGCCAGGATCGGCAGGGCGAACAGGAACAGGTTGCGCCCGATCGGGCCGGTGGTCAGGTCAAGCGGCGCTTTGGCCATGGGCTCTGGAGATCAAGGCGGGACAGCGGCACACTAGCACCACGCCCATCAACGGGATATCGCGATGCGCACCTCCGCGTCTCACTGCACGATCGCCGCGACCGCTGTACCCGGCACGGGTCGGGGCCGGACCCGCCCGGCTGACCGGTTCATCCCCGCCGTGCTGGCGCTCTTGATTGCCGCCGCGCTGCCCGCATGTTCGAGTACAGACGACCGCTTGCGCGACGCGCAGGTACGGCCGATGGACCGACCGGAATGCCAGGTCGGCAGCCAGCGCCGCGATCTGGATGCGGGGGTACCCGTACTGATTGGTGGCACCGGGTGCCGGGGCAACCCGTCGGCACCGCAACCGCTGAATCGACGACCGGCCGAGCCGGGGAGCTGAACCAACCGCATGACCGAAGCACAACCGTTGGTGGCCGCCTCCGTGCGGCTGGACGTGTGGCTCTGGGCCGCACGCTTCTTCAAGACCCGCAGCCTGGCCAAGCAGGCCGTGGAAACGGGCAAGGTGGACGTGGCCGGACAGCGCCCGAAATCCTCGCGCGCGGTACGCGTGGGCGAGCAGCTGCAGATCAGCCGTGGCGATGAGGTGTACGACGTGCAGGTGCGCGGCTTGAGCGACCTGCGCGGACCGGCGCCGGTGGCGCAGCAGTTGTATGAAGAAAGCGAAGCATCCCGCGCGCGCAGGGCGGAGCAGCGTGCCCAGCGCGCGGCCATGAAGAACGGTTACCTGCCGCCGGAGCATCGCCCCGACAAGCGCGCGCGGCGCTTGATCCGCGCGCTGGGTGACCTTGACGCGCTGTAAGCATCGCAAGGGCCGGCCAACCGCCGGCGGGCGACTGTCATCCGGTAGCGTCGGCCGTTGGCCGACCCAGGCGGTGCTGTAACGTTCGGCAGCCTGGCCTTACTGCGCGACCACCGGGGGAAGGCTCTCCACAAACTTATCAAGGCTCACGCTGCGCGACCTCGCGTCATCCAAACGTTTGGTCTTTCGAAAATCTTTCGAAATCGCCGTGTAGCAGGCGTGGTTCTTGTCATAGGCCTTGTTCTGCCTGACCAATTCCTGCCGCAGGCGCTCTTCACAGCGTTTCGTTGACCTGGTTGCCGCTGGTGCATGCAGCGCCATCAACCAGCATTCCAGCGAATGCACCGAGACAGCGGTGAATACCCGGTCTTCAATGTGAGGCCACTTGTCGCCGAACTTGGTGGCGATGG
>NZ_JAGXKC010000040.1:0-31913 GCF_019091045.1 Stenotrophomonas sp. GbtcB23
GGGACTGTCAAAAACATGGATGTTTTTGCCAAGCCCCCAAGGATGGGTTTACGGCGTGTCCCGTAGGGGGCTGCCCGCCAGCCGACCCACTCGCAGGGATCAAGACGCTGCTCTAAGCGCCAACCCAAAAACGAAAATGCCGCCCAGACCGGGCGGCATTTCGCTTTTCAGCTTTCAGCAGAACAGACTCAGGTCAGATCAACCAGATTCGGAATGGCCACATCGGTAGCGACGTCCGCTTCGTAATCCACGCCGTCCACGCCGAACCCGAACAGGCGCAGGAAGTCGGCCTTGTAGCCGGCCAGGTCGCTGATCTCGTACAGGTTCTCGTTGGTGACCTGCGGCCACAGCGCCACCACTTCGGCCTGCACGTCCGGCGCCATTTCCTTGTAGTCCGCACGCAGGCGTCCGGCTTCGTCGACCAGCTCCACCGTGCGGCCATCGGCCAGCAGCTGGTGGCGCAGGCGCTCGACCGCCGCGCCGCTTTCCTTGCCGCCGTAGATGATGTCGTACAGCGTGTCGAGCTGCTCGATGCAGCCCTCGTGCGTGCCGCGCTCCTTCATCACCTTGAACAGCAGCGACAGGTACAACGGCATGGTCGGGATCGCCGAGCTGGCCTGGGTCACCACCGCCTTGAGCACCGACACGCGCGCGTCGCCGTTGATCGGCGCCAGCTTGGCGCGGATGCCCTGCACCTTCTGGTCCAGGTCCTTCTTGGCCGCACCGATCGAACCGTTCCAGTAGATCGCCTGGGTGATCTCTTCGCCCACGTAGGTGAAGGCCGTGGTGGTGGCGCCGTCGGCCAGTACGCCGGCTTCCAGCAGCGCGTCGATCCACATCTGCCAGTCTTCGCCGCCCATCACCGCCACCGTGCCGGCGATCTCTTCCGGCGTGGCCGGCTCGATCGTGGTTTCGGTGATCACTTCCTTGTCCGTATCCAGCCCGCGCAGCGTGATTGGCGCGCCGATCGGCTTGAGCGTGGAACTGATCACTTCGCCGGTCTTCGGGTGCTTGCGGCGCGGCGCCGCCAGGCTGTACACCACCTGGTCGACCTGGCCCAGGTCCTGCTTGATCAGCTCGATGACCTTGGCCTTGACCTCGTCCGAGAACGCATCGCCGTTCACGCTGCGCGCGTACAGGCCCGCCTGCTCGGCGTACTTCTGGAACGCGGCCGAGTTGTACCAGCCTGCCGTGCCCGGCTTGGTTTCGGTGCCCGGACGCTCGAAGAACACGCCCAGCGTGGCCGCACCGCTGCCGAACGCGGCGGTGATGCGCGCGGCCAGGCCATAACCGGTGGACGCACCCAGCACCAGCACCCGCTTGGGACCGTTCGGCACCTTCGGCTGGGCCTGGATGTAATCGATCTGCTGCTTGACGGCTGCGTCGCAGCCGACCGGATGGGTGGTGACGCAGATGAAGCCGCGCACACGCGGTTTGATGACCATGATGACCTCGATGGGAATGGTGGGCCTCGGGAACGGCCGCACGCAACCCGGGAATCGTAGTGCGCACGGCCAGACAGCACAACCGACGCACCGGTACGGTGGACATGAAAAAACCGCGCAGCGCGCGGTTTCTTCAGGTGCCACCGGAGTTGCCGGCCTGGGCCGGCAACCGTTACGGCCGGCGTTCCAGGGCTTCGACGTCCTTGGCCTTGGGCAGCAGGTCCTGCTTGCTCACGCGCAGGAAGCCGATGGTCAGCATCGGCACGGCCACCAGGATCGAGGACAGCACCACGATCACCGCACCCACCATGTGGGTTTCGGCCAGGCCTTCCAGCGAGGCGCCGCCGTACATGTACAGGGCGAGTGCCGACAGGAAGAACATCACCGCGGTGATCACCGTACGCGACAGCGTCTGGTTGATCGAGCGGTTCAGCACTTCCAGCGGGTCGGCACGCAGGCTGCGGAAGTTTTCGCGGACACGGTCGAAGACCACGATGATGTCGTTGATCGCAAAGCCCATCACCGACAACAGGCCGGCCAGCAGGTTCAGGTCGAACTCGCGGCCCATCAGCGACATGTAGGCCAGCGTCACCAGCAGGTCGAACAGGGCCACGATGCTGGCAGTGACCGCGAACTTCCATTCGAAGCGGAAGCCGATGTAGATCAGGAAGCCGGCCAGCATGAAGATCGTCGCGTACAGACCGTTCAACGCCAGGTCCTTGCCGATCTGCGGGCCCACGAACTCGTTGCGCAGGATCGTGGCCGGGTTCTCGCTGGTGGTGATCGCCTTGAGGACCGCGTCGCCGGTGGCCTTGTCTTCGGCGCTGGCCGCACCGGTACCCGGTGCGTGTTCGCCGTGCGGGGCCAGGCGGATCAGCACGTCGGTGTTGCCACCGAAGCTCTGCACCTGGGTGCCCTCGAAGCCATTGGCTTCCAGGCGCGAGCGGACCTCCTCGACGTCCATCTGGCGATCGAAGCGCGCTTCGATCAGGGTGCCACCGGTGAAGTCCAGTGCGAAGGTGAAGCCCTTGATGCCGATGATGGCAACCGAGGCCAGGAACAACGCGATCGTGACTGCCATGGCGACATGTCGCCAACGCATGAAGTCGATCTTGGTGTCGTTCGGGAGGATGTGCAGCGGAAACAGTTTCATTGTGCGTGTCGTCCCGTCAGATGGCCACGTTCTGGAGCTTCTTGCGACGGCCGTAGATCAGCGTCGCAAGTGCGCGCGATACGGTGATCGCGGTGAACATCGAGGCGAAGATACCGATGATCATCGTCAGGGCGAAGCCCTTCAGCGGACCGGTGCCGAAGGCGAACAGCGCCACACCGACGATCAGGCCGGTCAGGTTGGCGTCGAGGATGGTGCCGCTGGCGCGTTCATAACCGGTCACGATCGCGGTCTTGCCCGGCATGCCCGCACGCAGTTCCTCGCGGATGCGCTCGTTGATCAGCACGTTGGCGTCGACCGACAGGCCCACCGACAACGCCAGGCCGGCGAAGCCCGGCAGGGTCATGGTGGCACCGAACAGCGACATCACCGCCACCACGATCAGCAGGTTGAACAGCATCGCCACCGAGGTGATCAGGCCGAACATGCGGTAGTAGATGGTGAAGAAGACCAGGGTGAACATGAAGGCGTAGACCACCGCGGTGATGCCGCGCTCCACGTTCTCCGCACCCAGGCTCGGGCCGACCACGCGCTCTTCCACGAAGTCCATCGGCGCGGCAAGCGAGCCGGACTTCAGCAGCTTGGCGAGTTCTTCCGATTCCTTCTTCTCCAGGCCGGTGGTCTGGAAGTTCTTGCCGAACACGCCGTTGATGTTGGCCACCGAGATCACTTCCTCGTTGACGCGGAAGCTGCGCACTTCCTTGCCATCAACCATGGTCACGGTCGGCACGCGCTCGGTGTACACCACCGCCATCGGCTTGCCGACATTGGCACTGGTGAAATCGAACATGCGCTGGCCGCCGACGCTGTTGAGCGTCACGCTCACCGACGGGGTGCCGGTGGTGGCGTCGTTGACCGCCTGCGCGGCCACCATCTGGTCACCGGTCACGATCACGCGCTTGTTCAGCAGGATCGGGACGCCGCTGTCGCGACGCTTGTAGACCTTGGCTTCAGGCGGAATGCGGCCGGTGTCGATGGCGTCCTGCGCGTTGCCATCGACCACCGCGCGGTATTCGAGCGTTGCGGTCGCGCCGATCATGCGCTTGGCTTCGGCGGTGTCCTGCACGCCCGGCAGCTGCACGACCACGCGGTCGGCACCCTGGCGCTGGATGATCGGTTCGGCCACGCCCAGCTGGTTCACGCGGTTGCGCAGCGTGTTGATGTTCTGCTCGATCGCACCGTTGGTGATCTGGCTCAGCTCGGCGTCCGGCACGGTCACCGTCAGGCGCTTGCCGGACACGTCATAACCGAGAGTGGGCTGTGCCTTTACCAGCGCCAGCCGTGCACGCTCGGCGGCGGCATCGTCGGTCGACGGGCTCAGCGTGGCGACGATCGAATTGTCCGGGCGGCGCTCCACCGACTGGAACGGAACGCGCGCTTCGCGCAGCGTGCCGCGCACGTCTTCGGCGTAGGCATCCATGCGCTTGTCGATGGCCGCCTTCTGGTCCACCTGCAGCACGAAGTGCACGCCACCCTGCAGGTCCAGGCCCAGCACCATCGGGCGACCGCCCAGGCGCTGCAGCCAGTCCGGCACGGTCGAGGCCAGGTTCAGGGCCACCGTGTAGTTCTCGCCGACGCTGTCGCGCAGCCTGGCGCTGGCCGCCGCCTGCGCCTGCAGGTCCGGCAGGCGCACGATCAGGCTCTCGCCTTCCTTGTCCGCGCCGATGGTGTTGATCCCGGCCTGCTTCAGGTCGGCCAGCACGCGGGTGCGAAGGGCGTCATCGACCTGGCCGCCACGGTTGGCGGTGATCTGGACGGCGGGGTCCTTCTGGTAGATGTTGGGCAGCGCGTACAGCGCGCTGAGCGCCAGTACGATCAGGATGACGACGTACTTCCAGCGTGGAAATTCAAGCATTGCCAGGTTCCTGCGCGGCGCCAGTCCCGGCGCCGCGGTTGTGCTTCGGAAAGGGAGTGGCTTAGTTGGCCGACTTCAGGGTGCCGGTCGGCAGCACGTTGCCCACGGCGCCCTTCTGCACGCGGATGTTCACGTTGTCGGACACTTCGATGGTGACGAAGTTGTCGCCGATGGCCTTGACGGTGCCGGCGATGCCGCCGTTGGTCAGCACTTCGTCGCCGATCTTGATCTTCTCCAGCATCGCCTTGTGTTCCTTCTGGCGCTTCATCTGCGGGCGGATCATCAGGAAGTACATGATCGCGATCAGGATGATCGGGAACAGCAGCGTGGTCAGGCCCATGCCCTGCGGCTGGCCACCAGCGGCTTGGGCGTGGGCGGCGGGAATCAGGAAGGCGATCAGGTTCATGGTGTGTCCTTGGGTTGGGAGGCGCCCTACCCCTTATGGGGTCGGGTGTCGCCGCGAAACAGGGGTCAGCCGCGAAGTATGCCACGGCCCCGGGAGTTCGTCCTTGGGCCGTTTGGCAGGGTCCGCGCGCCGGATCGGGGCCGGGCCGGCCGCTTACAGCGGCGGCGTGGCCATGCCCCGGGCCGCATAGAAGGACTCGCGGAAGACCTCGAAGGTTCCCGCCGCGATGGCCGCGCGCATGTCGGCCATCAGCTTCTCGTAGTAATACAGGTTGTGGAGGGTGCCCAGCATCGGCGCCAGCATTTCGTTGCAGCGGTCCAGGTGGCGCAGGTACGAGCGGGTGTAGCCACTGGTGCAGGCATGGCAGCCGCAGCCCGGCTCGATGGTGTCCATGTCGCGCTCATAGCGGGCGTTGCGGATGCGCACGGTGCCGAACGAGGTGAAATAGTGGCCGTTGCGTGCGTTGCGGGTCGGCATCACGCAATCGAACATGTCCACGCCGCGGGCGACGCCTTCGACCAGGTCTTCCGGCCGGCCCACGCCCATCAGGTAACGCGGGCGGTCGGCGGGCAGGATCGGGTGCATGTGGTCGAGCATCGCGTTGCGCTCGTGCTCGGGCTCGCCCACGGCCAGGCCACCGATGGCGTAGCCGTCGAAGCCGATCTGCTGCAGACCTTCGGCCGAGCGGCTGCGCAGGTCGTGGTGGACCCCGCCCTGGACGATGCCGAACAGCGCCGCGTCATTGCCCAATTCGTCGTGCGCGTTGCGGCTGCGCTGGGCCCAGCGCAGGCTCAGCTCCATCGAGGTGCGCGCCACCGGCTCGGTGGCCGGGTACGGGGTGCACTCGTCGAAGATCATCACGATGTCCGAATCGAGCACCTTCTGGATCTTCATGCTCTCTTCCGGGCCCAGGAACACCCGGGCACCGTCGGTCGGCGAGGCGAAGGTGACGCCCTGTTCGGTGATCTTGCGGCGATGCGCCAGCGAAAACACCTGGAAACCACCGGAATCGGTCAGGATCGGCCCGTTCCAGCGCGCGAAGCCGTGCAGGCCGCCGTGGTCGGCGATCACGTCCAGGCCCGGGCGCAGGTACAGATGGAAGGTGTTGCCCAGGATGATCTCGGCGCCCAGGGCGCGGATCTGCTCCGGCAGGATGCCCTTGACCGTCCCATAGGTACCCACCGGCATGAAGGCCGGGGTTTCCACCGTCCCGCGCGGGAAGGTCAGGCGGCCACGGCGGGCGCGCCCGTCGGTGGTCTGGAGCTGGAACTGGAGTCGGGACATGGAGCGGGCATTCGGGCAAATAATTGCCGATTATCGCCGAAAACCGCCGCCGACGCGCTCAATCCGCCTGCGGGAACAACAACATGGCGTCGCCATAGCTGAAGAAGCGGTACTTTTCCTCGATCGCGGCGCGGTAGGCCTCGAACACCCGCGCCTGCCCGGCGAAGGCGGAAATCATCATCAGCAGCGTGCTTTCGGGCAGGTGGAAGTTGGTGACCATCGCGTCCACGCTGCGGATCCGGTAGCCCGGGGTGATGAAGATCTGGGTTTCGCCGGCATACGGCAGCAGCTCGCCGTCGCGCATGGCGCTTTCCAGCGCGCGCACCACGGTGGTACCCACGCCGATCACCCGGCCACCGGCGGCGCGCGTGCGGCGTACCTGCTGGACCAGTTCGGGCCCCACGTTCAGCCACTCGCGGTGCATCACGTGGTCCTTGAGGTCGTCGGCACGGACCGGCTGGAAGGTACCCGCGCCCACATGCAGGGTCACATGGCCGAAGCCCACGCCCTGCGCGGCCAGCGCGGCCAGCAGGCCTTCATCGAAGTGCAGGCCGGCCGTCGGTGCGGCCACCGCGCCCACTTCGCGCGCGAACACGGTCTGGTAGCGCTCGCGGTCGTCCAGCCCCGGCTCGCGCTGGATGTAGGGCGGCAATGGCAGCCTCCCCGCGTGGAGCAGCCACTGTTCCAGCGGCTCGGGCACGTGGAACCGCAGCACGTAGAATTCGCCATCGCGGCCCAGCACCTCGGCCTCGCCGCCGGCATCGAGCGCGATCCGGCTGCCTGGCTTCGGCGATTTGCTGGCGCCTACCTGGGCACGGGCCTGCTGCCCGCCCAGCAGGCGTTCGATCAGGATTTCCACCCGGCCTCCGCTGGCCTTCTGGCCGAACAGGCGGGCCGGGATCACCCGGGTATCGTTGAAGACCAGCAGGTCGCCGGCCTGCAGCAGCGACGGCAGGTCGCGCACCTGGCGGTGTTCGAACGCGGCCGGCGCCTGCGGCACCACCATCAGGCGGCTGGCCGAGCGCTCGGCGAGCGGGGCCTGGGCGATCAGTTCAGCGGGAAGGTCGTAATGGAAGTCGGACTTCTTCAAGGGAGCGCACGGCAACGTGTAGACAATGTCGGGCATTGTACGACTGGCCCCCGGTGGCAGCGCCAGAAGCGTTGAACGTCGCGCAAAATGCTGCTTTGCAACAGTTTTTTGCGGGGTTATCGCGCGAAAAACCGCGTGATAGCATCGAACCGGAAGTCTGATGCATGAGCCGCATTGCCCCAGGCGCGCGCCCCCGGTCGCGCGTTTTGCATTTGCGCCATGCCGCCAATCGTTTCAGGAGATCTGCAATGAGCTTCATCGAACGCCTTGCCCCCCTTCGCGCCCAGCCCGGCACCCGCCTCACCACCGGCCTGGATGACGCCACCCTTGAACGCCTGGCTGCCGGCCACCCGCAGCTGGTGGCAGCCGTTGACGCCGCCGCCGCCGAATTCGAGCGCGTCCGCGCCGACCTGGAGGAGGTGCTGGCGCTGGATGAGCGTGCCCAGATCGATGCGATGCAGGACGGCTTCGTCAATTTCTACGCCGATGACGCCGTGACCCCGTACGTCGCCCTCGCCGCCCGCGGCGCCTGGGTGGTGACCCTCAAGGGTGCGGTGCTGTACGACGCCGGCGGCTACGGCATGCTCGGCTTCGGGCATACCCCGGAGGCGGTACTGGAGGCGATGGCCGCCCCGCAGGTCATGGCCAACGTGATGACGCCGAGCCTGTCGCAGCAGCGCTTCATCAAGGCGCTGCGCGCCGAGATCGGACACCGCCGTGGCGGCTGCCCGTATGCGCGGTTCATGTGCCTGAACTCCGGCTCCGAAGCGGTCGGCCTGGCCGCGCGCATCGCCGATGTCAACGCCAAGCTGCAGACCGACCCGGGTGCGCGCCACGCCGGCGCGAAGATCAAGCGGGTGGTGGTCAAGGGCAGCTTCCACGGCCGTACCGACCGCCCCGGCCTGTACTCCGATTCCAGCCGCAGGACCTACCTGCAGCACCTGGCCAGCTACCGCGGCGAGGACACGGTGATCGCGATCGCGCCGTACGACGAGGAGGCCCTGAAGCGGGTCTTCGCCGAGGCCGAGCAGAACCACTGGTTCATCGAAGCGATCTTCCTGGAACCGGTGATGGGCGAAGGCGACCCGGGCCGTGCGGTGCCGCCGTCGTTCTATGCGCTGGCGCGTGAACTGACCCGCCAGCACGGCAGCCTGCTGCTGCTGGATTCGATCCAGGCCGGCCTGCGCGCGCACGGCGTGCTGTCGATCGTGGATTACCCCGGCTTCGAGGGCCTGGACGTGCCGGACATGGAGACCTATTCCAAGGCCCTGAACGCCGCGCAGTTCCCGCTGTCGGTGCTGGCGGTGACCGAGCATGCCGCGCAGCTGTACCGCAAGGGCATCTATGGCAACACGATGACCAGCAACCCGCGTGCGCTGGACGTGGCCTGCGCGACGCTGTCGTTGCTGACCCCGCAGGTGCGCGACAACATCCGCCAGCGCGGCGAAGAGGCCGTGCGCAAGCTGGAGCAGCTCAAGGCCGAGCTGGGCGGGCTGATCACCAAGGTGCAGGGCACGGGCCTGCTGTTCTCCTGCGAGCTGGCCCCGCAGTTCAAGTGCTACGGCACCCATTCCACCGAGGAATGGCTGCGCAACCATGGCATCAACGTGATCCATGGCGGCGAGAACTCGCTGCGCTTCACCCCGCATTTCGGGATGGACAGCGACGAACTGGACCTGCTCGTGAACCTGGTCGGCCGCGCGCTGAAAGAGGGCCCGCGCCGGGAACAATCGCAGGCCGCCTGACGCCCGTGCGAGAATGGGAGGTTTCCAGTGGAAACCTCCCCATGAAATCCATCTGTGTCTACTGCGGCTCCAACGCCGGCAGCAAGCCCATCTACACCGAACGTGCCATCGCACTGGGCGACCGCATCACCCGCGATGGCCTGCGCCTGGTCTACGGCGGCGGCAACGTCGGCCTGATGGGCACCGTCGCCAATGCGGTGCTGGCCGGCGGCGGAGAAGTCACCGGGGTGATCCCGCAGCAGCTGGCGGACTGGGAAGTAGCCCACCGCGGCCTGACCGAGCTGGAAATCGTCGGCTCCATGCATGAGCGCAAGTCGCGCATGTTCGAGCTGTCCGACGCGTTCGTGGCCCTGCCCGGCGGCTTCGGCACCATGGAAGAAATCTTCGAGATGCTCACCTGGCGCCAGCTCGGCATCGGCAACAAGCCGTGCGCCTTCCTGGACGTGGATGGCTTCTACGCGCCCCTGATCGGCATGATCGACCGCATGGTCGAAGAGCGCTTCCTGCACCCGGACCAGCGCGCGGACCTGTGGTACGGCTCGGACATCGACGCCATGCTGGACTGGATGCGCGCCTATGAGCCGGCGCAGGCCTCGAAGTGGATCGACGAGAAGCGCCGTACCGCGCTGATCAACCCGTAACGAAGGTAT
The DNA here is from genome assembly GCF_019091045.1 of Stenotrophomonas sp. GbtcB23. Taxonomy (NCBI): domain Bacteria; kingdom Pseudomonadati; phylum Pseudomonadota; class Gammaproteobacteria; order Lysobacterales; family Lysobacteraceae; genus Stenotrophomonas; species Stenotrophomonas sp. GbtcB23. The sequence goes on from NZ_JAGXKC010000040.1 coordinate 9,647, forward strand.
CCATCGGCGCGGGGCGACCCAGCAGGTAGCCCTGGCCGTAGTCACAGCCCAGCTGCAGCAGGGTCTGCCGCTGGGCCATGTTCTCGATGCCCTCGCCCACGGTTTCGATGCCCAGCGTGCGCGCCAGCGACAGCACGCCCTGCACCAGCGCGTAGGTGCTCTGCAGGTCCTGCCCATGCAGGCCGGCGATGAAGCTCTGGTCGATCTTGAGCGTGGAGATCGGGAAGCGGTGCAGGTAGGACAGCGCCGAGAAGCCGGTGCCGAAATCATCCAGCTGCACCAGCACGCCGCGTTCGCGCAGCGTCTGCAGGATCCGCAGGGTGCGCGGACCGTCGTCCAGCAGCGCCACCTCGGTGATTTCCAGCCGCAACCGGCGCGGGTCGGCACCCGCCGCTTCGATCAGGCCGAACAGGCGTGAGCTGAAATCGGCCGAACGGAAATGCCGCGGCGACACGTTCACCGACAGGTAGCCCTCGCCCCCACGTGCGAGCTGGCCAATCACGTCTTCGTAGAGCAGCCAGTCGACCTGCTCGATCAGCCCGCTTTCCTCGCCCAGGTCCAGGAACGCGCTGGGCAGCAGCAGCCCGCGCCGTTCGTGGCGCCAGCGCAACAGTGCTTCATAGCCCACCACCTGGCCGTCGGCCAGGCGCACGATCGGCTGGTAATACGGCAGGAAATCGCGGTTGTTGATCGCCCGGCGCAGGTCCGCTTCCAGGTCAAGGCTGCGCAGCGCCTCTTCGCGCATGGCTTCGTCGAACACCGCGAAGCGGTCCTTGCCCTGGGCCTTGGCCCGGTACATCGCCGCATCGGCGTCGCGCACCATTTCCTCGCCGTTGCGGTAGCGTGGGCTCCACATCGCGATGCCCAGGCTGCCGGAGGGGAACAGCTCGCGGCCCTGCACCCACATCGATTCTTCCAGGGCCATGAGCATCCGCTGCGAGAACTCGCGCGCCGAGGCCAGCCCCTGTTCGCATTCGAGCAGGATCGCGAATTCGTCGCCGCCCAGCCGCGCGACCACGTCATCGCTTCCCACCATCGAGACGATGCGCTTGGCCACTTCCACCAGCATCTGGTCGCCGGCGGCGTGGCCGATGCTGTCGTTGACCAGCTTGAATCGGTCCAGGTCCAGGAACAGCACGGCAAAGCGCAAGCCGTCGCGCGAACGTGCGCGGGCAATGGCATCTTCCAGCCGGTCCAGCAGGTGCGCGCGGTTCGGCAACCCGGTCAGCGCGTCATGCAGCGCCTGGTGGGTGAGCCGCTGTTCGGCGCGCAGGCGCTCGCCGATCTGGCCCAGCAGCTTGCCGTTGACGTCGGCCAGCTCGCGGGTGCGTTCCTCCACCCGTTTCTCCAGCTCGGCATGCGCGTTGCGCAGGCGCTCCTGGTCGCGCTGGCGGGCCAGCCCGTTGCCGATGTTCTGGGCCACGAAGGTGAGCAGGCGCTGGTCGTGGGCGGTGAAGCTGATCTCCGGCGAATAGCTCTGCACCACGATCACGCCGACCACGTCGTCATCGCTCAGCAGCGGCACCCCCAGCCAGCAGTGCGAACGTGCACCGAACTCGTTCACCGTGCCCGACGCGCGCAGTGCATCGATGTGCTCGCGCGAGGCCAGCAGCGGCTGCCGGTTGCGCACGATGTATTCGGTAAGGCCCTTGCTGAACGGTCGTGGCGCACGCGCCGGGTTGTACTCGTCCACCGAGTAGACGAACTCCAGGCCTTCGCCGGATTCATCGACCAGGGCGATGTAGAAATTTCGCGCATCGAGCAGCGTGCCCACCACCCCATGCACCTGCACGTAGAACTGGGCCAGGCTTTCAGCGCTCATCGCCATCTCGGCGATGTTGAACAAGGCCAGCTGCAGCTTCTCGGCGCGGCGGCGTTCGATCACCTCGTCCTGCAGGCTGTGGTTGGCCCGCTGCAGTTCCAGCGTGCGTCGCTCCACCTGGCGCTCCAGCTGCACCTGCGCCTGGCGCCGGTCCATCGCGGTGAGGATGTGCTGGGCCACGTAGCCCAGCAGCGTGCGGTCGGCTTCGTTGTAGCGCACCCGGTGTTCGTAGCTCTGCACCACGATCGCACCGCACACGCGACCCTCGCGCAGCATCGGCACGCCGAGCCAGTCCAGGCTCTCCGGCCCGCGGCTGGGGTCGTATTCGTCGCTCATCGCCGCCAGCAGTTCATTGGACGGCCCGCTCAGCGGCTGCCCATGGCGCAGCAGCGCGAAGGTCAGGCTGCGCGGCATTTCGTGTTCTTCGTAGCTGCGATCGGGATCGGCCACGAAGCTGTCGCGCTGGTCGGCGAAATACAGGAAGCGGATCCGGCGGCGTACGTCGTCGTACTCGACGATGTAGCAGTTCTGCGCGTACATCAGGGTATTGAGCACGCGATGGAAGTGCCGCAGCATCTCGGCCATTTCCAGATCGGCACCGGCCAGGTCGGCGATCTCGTACAGCGCCTGCTGCAACCGCTTTGACGTTTCCAGCGAACGGATCTGCTCACGTTGCCGGGCCAGCGCCAGGGCGTCCTGCAGGCCGGTGCGGGCCGCCGCCCACCAGGCGCCATGCGGCGCGGCGCCGTCGGGCAGCGCCACGCGGAGGGCGAGCTCGCCGCCCTGGTGCTGCCAGCGGTACAGCGCAGCGGTGTCCGGCGCTGGCGGCGTGCCCAGCAGCGCTTCCAGCAGCGCGTGCTCCGGTTGGGCCGACGGCGGGTGGCTGATGCAGCCCTCGCCCAGCGCGGCGTCGGACCAGCCCAAGGTGAGCTGCGCCCCCTCGGGCAGCAACGCGCACAGCGTCCGCGCAAGCGCGGTGGACACCACCGCGCCACGGTCCGGATGCCCCGAGGTCGTCACTACCTGGCTGGACAACATGTTCATCTCTTCTGGCACCGGAGAACCGGCACCTCCCCTGTACCCCGAGCATAACGCGCTCCCCGGGGGGCAATGGAAGCCCTTGACCCCATTGCCTGCCCTGGGCCGTTGTTCGCTGTGTCTTCCGCCCGGGTCCACCCTTGTGATTTCCGCTGCAGCCCCCGCTCCGCGCCGCTATGCGCAGGCCCATTCAGCGCTTACTCTGTGCGCCGTGGATGCCGCTGCCCTGCCAACCGATGAATCGCTGATGCTGGCCTGGGCCGGCGGCGACCTGCCTGCGTTCGAGGCCTTGTACGCCCGCCACCGCAACCGCCTGTACAGCTTCCTGCTGCGCCAGCTGCGCGATGCGGCGCTGGCCGACGAAATGTTCCAGGACGTGTGGCAGCGGGTGATCGCGGCGCGTGCCGGCTGGCAGCCCGAAGCGGCCTTCACCACCTGGCTGTTCCGCATTGCCCATAATCGGCTCAATGATCATTGGCGGGCGTCACGCCATCGCCCCACGGCGCCCGGCGATGCCGAGGAGCGTGTGGCGCGGATGAGCGACACCCGCACCCCGGAGAGCCAGCTCTCTGATTTCGAACAGCGGCGCCGGCTGCAGCTGGCCATGGAGCAGCTGCCCGATGACCAGCGAACGGTGCTGCAGCTGCGGCTGGAGCAGGAACTGAGCCTGGAGGAGATCGCGCAGATCACCGGTGTCGGCCGTGAAACGGTCAAATCGCGGCTGCGCTACGCGATGGACAAGCTGCGCGCGGAGTTGAGCCCATGAACCGCCCTGATCCACTGACGCCGGAAGAACGCGAGCTGGCCCGCCTGCTCGGTCGCCCTGCGCCGACGGCGCCGCCTGCGGCCGTGGACGAGGCGGTGCTGGCCGCCGCCCGCGCGGCGGTGCGCCCCGCCGCCGCCGCGGATGCCGCCGCGGCCGCCGCCCCGATGCGCAGCGCCACCCGCCCGCGCTCGCGCCTGCCTGCGGTGTTCGGCCTGGCGGCATCGTTGGTGTTCGCGGTGGGCATCGCCTGGCAGCTCAAACCCGAGGCGCCGCCGCCCGCTGCCCCGGTACCCGCGGCTGCGCAAGCTGCTGCGGATGCGCCTTCCGGTGACCCGGCAGCTGCCGGTGCAGACGCCGCTGCCGCAGCCACGGCTGAAGCCGCCGCGCCGGTGAGTGCCGAGCCGGCACCGCCCGCTGCCGCGGCGAAACCACGGGCCGCGCGCGCCGCGCCAGCGCCGAACGCCGTGCCAGCGCCCTTGCCGCCGCCTCCGCCCGCACCGCCGGTTGCGCTTCGGGCCGAGGCGCCCGCGCCGCCGGCTCCCATGGCGGCGCCGATGGCAGCGCCCAGTCCGCCCGATGCCAGCGTGCAGGCCGATCAAGCCTCCGCACTCGACCGCGTGGTGGTGACCAGCAGCCGCGTCGACGAATCACGTGAACGTGCGCAGGCCAAGGGCGCCCCGGGTGTCATGCGGCGCGCTGCACCGACCCCCGCTGCGGCGCCGGGGCACAGCCCGCTGTCGGCCAGCGCGATCACCGTGGCGGTGGATGCCGACGCAGCGTTGCCCCGCCGGCAGTGGATCAAGCGCATCCGCGAGCGCCGCGACGACCGCGACCTGGATACCGCGCGGGCCAGCCTGGAGCGTTACCTGCAGCAGTATCCGGAAGCGCGTATTCCCGAGGATCTGCGCGAGCTGCTCGACCCCCACTAGAATGGCGGGGATGCCCGATACACTCGCCACCGCCGTCAACCACAGCCTGGAAATCAAACACAGCCGTTTCGTCGCGCATGCCGCGCCGATCGGCTCTGCCGAAGACGCACTGGCGTTCCTGCAGCAGGTCGCGGTGCCCGACGCCACGCACAACTGCTGGGCCTACCGGCACGGCAACGAGTACCGTTCCAGCGACGACGGGGAACCGGCCGGCACCGCCGGCCGCCCGATCCTGGCGGCGATCGACGGCCAGGGCTTTGATCGCGTCATGGTGGTGGTGATCCGCTGGTACGGCGGCATCAAGCTGGGCGCGGGCGGGTTGGTGCGGGCGTATGGCGGCACTGCCGCCGAGTGCCTGCGCACCGCGCCACGGCTGCCGCTGGTGGCGTTGGCCGAGTTGACCGTGCAGGCCGCGTTCGAGGATCTGGGCGCGTTGCATGCCGCCCTGGCAGCGCACCTGGCCGAAAAACTGGACGAAACGTTCACCGCCTCGGGCGTGGAACTGCACGTCCGCCTTCCCGCCGATCAGGCCGACCCGTTGAAAACCCGCCTGCGCGACGCCACCCGTGATCGTATCCGCGTGCATCCGCGCACCGAACCAGGCCTTGTCCATGACTGAACCCTCTTCCGCACCGGAACCGGCGCTGCGCCGCCTTGGCAGCCTGGGCACGCTGTGGCCGTTCGTGCGCCGGCACGGTGGGCTGTTCTCGGCCTGGCTGGTGGCGCTTGCCGTCTCTTCCACCGCCACGCTGAGCCTGCCCCCGGCGGTGAAGCTGATGATCGACCACGGGTTCAGCGGCAACGGGCAGATCAACCGCGCGTTCGCCCTGCTGTTGCTGGTGGCGGTGGTGCTGGGGCTGGCCACGGCCGCGCGCTTCTTCTTCGTTTCGCTGCTGGGCGAGAAGGTGGTGGCCGACCTGCGCAGCCGCCTGTATGCGCACCTGATCTCACTGGGCGCCGGCTTCCACGACCGCAGCCGCAGCGGCGAGCTGGTCTCGCGGCTGACCGCCGACAGCGAGCTGCTGCGCAGCGTGATTGGTTCCACCATGTCGGTCGCCCTGCGCAGTAGCGTCACCGTGGTCGGCAGCCTAGTGATGCTGTTCGTGACCAGCCCGCGCCTGGCCGCATGGTCGCTGGTCGGCATTCCGCTCGCGGTGCTGCCGATCGTCATCGGGGCGCGGCGCGTGCGCGGCATTTCGCGCGCCAGCCAGGACCGCATCGCCGATGCCAACAGCCTGGCCGCCGAAACACTGGGCGCGGTGCGCACGGTGCAGGCGCACGCGCGCGAACCGTATGAACGCAACCGTTTCAATGAAGCACTGGCCGAATCGATCCGCGCCGCGCGGCGCCGCATCGGCGCGCAGTCGCTGGTGACGGCCACCGCCATCGTGCTGGTGTTCGGTGCCATCGTGGGCGTGCTGTGGCTGGGTGCGCATGACGTCAACGACGGCCGGATGACGGCCGGCACCCTGGGCCAGTTCGTACTGTACGCGCTGATCGGCGGTGGCTCGGTCGGTGCGCTGGCCGAAGTATGGAATGAACTGCAGCGCGCGTCCGGCGGCATGGGGCGCATCGCCGAGCTGCTGCACGAAGACATCGAAATCACCGCACCGACCGACCCGCTGCCGCTGCCCACCCCGCTGCGTGGCGAGATCCGCTTCCAGGACGTGGTCTTCCACTACCCGCAGCGGCCGGACACCGCGGCACTGGCCCATTTCGACCTGCACGTGCGCCCGGGTGAAACCGTGGCGCTGGTCGGGCCCTCGGGCGCTGGCAAGAGCACGGTGTTGTCGATGCTGCTGCGCTTCCATGATCCTGCGGCCGGCAGCGTGCTGGTGGATGGCGTGGACGTGCGCCGGGTCGATCCGGCGCAGCTGCGCGCACAGATGGCACTGGTGCCGCAGCAGCCCACGCTGTTTGCCAGCAGCGCGCTGGAGAACATCCGCTACGGCCGGCTGGAAGCCAGCAACGAGGAAGTGCAGCGTGCCGCGGAAGCCGCCGAAGCCGATGAGTTCCTGCAGGCGCTGCCCGATGGCTACCTGAGCGAGCTGGGCGAGCGCGGTGCGCGCCTGTCCGGCGGCCAGCAGCAGCGCATCGCGATCGCGCGTGCGCTGCTCAAGGACGCGCCGATCCTGTTGCTGGACGAGGCCACCAGCGCGCTGGACGCGCAAAGCGAGCGTGCGGTGCAGCAGGCGCTGGAGCGCCTGATGGCGGGGCGCACCACGCTGGTGATCGCGCACCGGCTGGCCACGGTGCTCAAGGCCGACCGCATCGTGGTCATGGACCACGGGCGGATCGTGGCGCAGGGCACCCACGCCGAGCTGCTGGCCGAAGGTGGACTGTACGCTGAACTGGCCAAGCTGCAGTTCATCGATTGATGACGCATCGATAACGCGGCAGGTTGCATGGTGGCAGCGCCCCACGAACCTGCTGCAGGAGGTGTTTGATGTCGTTCCGTCAGTTTCCCGCGATCGATGCCAATGGCGAAGACCATGTGGTCATCGAATTCAAGGACGAGGCCGGCGATACCGCTGCCGACCCGCACGTCCGTTACGAATTGGCCGATGGCCGTCACCTGGTGCGTGAGGGTCGGGTGTTCCGGACCAGCGGTGGCGAGCTCACCCTGACCATCTGACTGGTCAATTATTCGCCACCCATCTTGACAGCGTTGCCCCACGGGGGCTGCGCACGGTTATCCACATGCTTGTCCGCATTTCATCCACACCCCCTGTGGATGAATGCGACAGGCTGTCAGCGCGGCAGCACCCGCCCGATGCCGCTGGCGTCGATTTCCACCGCCGCCCGCTGCAGCGCATCCAGGTCACTGCCAGCCACGAATCCCATCCGGAAATGTACCTCGCCGCCTGGCGTGCGCGAGGAGTGGATGGAGGCCAGGCTGACCCCATGCCGTTCGAACACATGCAGTAGCTCACGCAATGAACCGGGGCGATCTTCCGGCAGGTGCACGCTGATCGCGTTGCGCTCGGTCAGGTCGGCCAGCAGGTAGCCCACGCGTTCGAAGGTGTAATTGCCTGCCTGCAGCAACGCCTTTCCCTGATGCTCGCGGTTCTCCTGCAGCAGCTGCTCACGGAACGCGGCGCGCGCGGCATCATCGCCCTGCTCCACCTGGCTGCGCAGGGCCTGCAACTGGCCCAGCAGGCGGTCCAGCATCGGCGCCACATGCGGGTTGCCGAACTGGATGTCTTCGTAGATGACGGGGTTGAGTGAGAGGATGCGCGCGATGATCGCGGTATCGAGTTCAAATGAAGCCGACCGGTACGGCATCAGTTCCGACAGCGACCCGAGCAGCGGCGCGTATTCGCGCAGCACCCCTGCCTGGGCCAGGTGGGTGGCATGCACCATGGCCTGCACCAGCGCCATCACCTGGTCGTGGTGTTCGGGCGTGGCGCGCACGCATTCGGCTTCCAGCGCCGCGCACAGCCCGCTTACCCACGGCTGCCACTGCGACAAGCGCGCTTCGCACACCACCATCACCCTGCCTTTCAGCGTGGGTGCCTTGGGCGGTGCGGTCATCGGGTGCAGCCCGACCACCTCGGCCCGTGAGGCCAGCATCGCAGCCACCGGCTCGCTCTTCACCGAGGTCACATCCAGCCACAGGCGACCGGCTTCGCGGCCGGCCGAACGCCTCACGTAATCGGCAATCAAGGCGGGCGTGTGCCGGATCGGCGCGGAGAACACCAGCACGTCCGCGCGATCCAGCAGTGTTTCCGGATCGTCCGACTGCGGATCGGCCGGATCATGCCCGATCACTTCCAGCCCCAGGCGCTGCTCAAGGAACGTGCGCAGCCAGCGCCCATACGCGCCGGCGCTGCCGACGATGCCGACAACCGGGCGCAGGCTCACGCCAGCCGCTCGGCGCGGAAGCGGTGCGGCTGCGCCAGCGCGGCCGGTGCGGCGGCCAGCACGTCGAATTCTTCGTGGTCGTTGGCCAGGGTGGCCTCCAGCGCGGCGTGTACGCCCGAGATCGACCGCGACAGCGCCTGCTCGAAGCGCTCACCGCGCAGCAGGAACGCCACCAGCAGCGACATCAGCACGTCGCCGGTGCCGGCCACGTCCACCGGCAGGTGCGGCGAGGACCAGCGCCAGATCGCATCGCGGCTGACCGCCAGCGTGACCAGCTCACCCGGGTCGCCGCCGACGCTGTGCGCCAGCACCCATTCCGGCCCGCGTGCCAGCAGCGCCTGCGCGGCGGCAATCGCATCGACCTCGGCCAGGCTGGGCATGCCGGTCAGCCGGCCCAGCTCGAACGCGTTCGGGGTGACCAGCCAGGCATGCGGCAGCAGGCGCTCGGCGAAGATGGTTTCCAGGCCCGGCTCCACGTAAGGACCGGTGTGGGTATCGCCGATCACCGGGTCCAGGCAGTAGCGCAGCTGCGGCGACGCCGGCAGCACCGTGTCCAGCCAGTCGGCGAACGCCGCGCCATTGCCGACGCTGCCGAAGTAACCGGACACCAGCATCTTCGCGCGCGCCGGCAGGCCGCGCTCGCTGGCGCCCAACAGCAGGTCGGCGAACCAGTCGGCCGGCAGCACGCGGCCGCGCGTGGTCGGATAGAACGGCGCATTGCTCAGCAACGTGGTCGGCACTTCGGCCACGCGCACGCCCAGCGCACGCAGCGGCGGCACCGCCGCGCTGTTGCCGGCGTGGCCATAGACCAGCTGCGACTGGACCGAGATGACGTCGACCGGCGACGGACCGTCCGGGCGCTGGCGGCGCCCATGGACCAGATGGCTTTCGAGGGTATCGTTCATGGCCCATTTTAGAGCGTACCGACCAACGGCCGGTACCTGCCCGCTGAATCGCAGGCACAAAAAAGCCGGGACGTGCCCGGCGTTTTCGTTACCGATGGAACCAACCACTTACGAGGTCATGCGATCCCAGAAGCCCTTCACACCATCGATGAAGGTCGCCGACTTCGGCGAGTGCTTGCGCGCTTCTTCGCCGGTGAAGGTGGTTTCGAACTGTTCCAGCAGCTTGCGCTGCTCGGCGGTCAGGTTGACCGGGGTTTCCACCACCACGCGGCAGTACAGGTCGCCTTCGCTGCGGCTGCGCACCGAACGCACGCCCTTGCCGCGCAGGCGGAACAGCTTGCCGGTCTGGGTTTCGGCCGGGATGCGGATTTCCGCATAGCCGCCCAGGGTGGCCACGCGCACGGTGTCGCCCAGCGCGGCCTGCGAAATGCGGATCGGCACTTCGCAGTGCAGGTCGTCGCCATCGCGCTGGAAGATGGCGTGCTCGCGCACCCGCACTTCCACGTACAGGTCGCCCGGCGGCGTGCCGGCCGGACCGGCCTCGCCCTCGCCCGCCAGGCGGATGCGGTCGCCGGTGTCGACGCCCGCAGGCACCTTGACCGACAACACCTTGTCTTCCTCTACCCGGCCATTGCCGTGGCAGGTCTTGCAGGGGTTCTGGATGATCTGGCCGCGGCCATTGCAGTTATGGCAGGCCTGCTGCATGGCGAAGATGCCACGCTGGATGCGCACCTGGCCCTGCCCACGGCACACGCTGCAGGTTTCGACCTTGCCATCGTCCGAACCGCTGCCGTGGCAGTCGTCGCACTCGGCCAGGGTCGGAATCTCGATGCGGCGCTCGATGCCACGCACCGCTTCTTCCAGGTCCAGCTCCATCACGTAGCCGATGTCGGCACCGCGACGGGCCTGGCGCGGACCGCCGCCGGCACCGCCAAAGATGTTGCCGAAGATGTCGCCGAAGATGTCGCCCATGTCCGGGCCACCCGGGCCGCCGCCACCGCCCATGCCGTGCTCGAAGGCCGCGTGGCCGTGTGCATCGTACATGCGACGCTTGTTGGCATCGGACAGGGTTTCGTAGGCTTCCTTGCACTCCTTGAAGGCCGCTTCGGCGGCGCTGTCGCCGGGGTTGCGGTCAGGGTGGTGCTTCATCGCGCAACGGCGATAGGCCTTCTTCAGTTCTTCTTCGGTCGCCGTGCGGGTAACACCCAGCACTTCGTAGTAATCGCGCTTGCTCATGGTGTGAATCAGTATCCGGAAGTCGGGATTCGTCAAAGCGGAAGAGCGGAACCAGGTCCGCTCTTTCGTCGGGCGCCCCGGCACACCGGGGTACGGCGGTCAGGACCCAGTGGAATGACAACGGGACGTTGCCTGCGCAACGTCCCGCGTCGTGTCCGGATCAGGACTTCTTGTCGTCCTTGACTTCGGTGAACTCGGCGTCGACCACATCGTCGTGCGCGCCGCCATTGTTGCCGGCGCCGGCATCGGCACCCGGTGCGGCACCGCCCTGCTCGGCCGCGGCCGACGCAGCGAACAGCGACTGGCCGGCTTCTTCCAGCACCTTCGACTTGGCTTCGATCTGGGCCTTGTCGTCACCCTTCATCGCGGTTTCCAGGTCGGCCAGGGCCGATTCGACCTTGCCGATGACATCGCCACCGACCTTGCTGCCGTGTTCGTTGATCGCGGTACGGGTACCGTGGATCAGCGCGTCGGCCTGGTTGCGGGCCTGGACCAGCTCGTGGAACTTCTTGTCTTCTTCGCGGTTGGCTTCCGCGTCGGCGACCATGCGCGCGATCTCGTCCTCGGACAGACCCGAACCGGCCTTGATCTCGACCTTCTGTTCCTTGTTGGTCTTCTTGTCCTTGGCCGACACGTGCAGGATGCCGTTGGCGTCGATGTCGAAGGACACTTCCACCTGCGGCAGGCCGCGCGGGGCCGGCTCGATGCCGGAGAGGTCGAACTTGGCCAGCGACTTGTTGTAGCGGGCCTGTTCGCGCTCACCCTGCAGCACGTGCACGGTCACGGCCGACTGGTTGTCCTCGGCGGTGGAGAACACCTGCGAGGCCTTGGTCGGGATGGTGGTGTTCTTTTCGATGATCTTGGTGAACACACCGCCCATGGTTTCGATGCCCAGCGACAGCGGGGTCACGTCCAGCAGCAGCACGTCCTTGACGTCGCCGCCAAGCACGCCGCCCTGGATCGCGGCACCCAGTGCCACGGCTTCGTCCGGGTTGACGTCCTTGCGCGGTTCCTTGCCGAAGAACTCGGTCACGGCCTGCTGCACCTTCGGCATGCGGGTCTGGCCGCCGACCAGGATCACTTCGCTGATGTCGCTCGAACGCAGGCCGGCATCGTTCAGGGCGATGCGGCACGGCTCGATCGACTTCTTGATCAGGTCTTCCACCAGCGCTTCCAGCTTGGCGCGGGTCAGCTTGATGTTCAGGTGCTTCGGACCGGAGGCATCGGCGGTGACGTACGGCAGGTTCACTTCGGTCTGCTGGCTGGTCGACAGCTCGATCTTGGCGCGCTCGGCAGCATCCTTCAGGCGCTGCAGGGCGAGCGGATCCTTGCGCAGGTCGATGCCTTGGTCCTTGTTGAACTCGTCCACCAGGTATTCGATGACGCGGTTGTCGAAGTCTTCGCCGCCCAGGAAGGTGTCGCCGTTGGTGGCCAGCACTTCGAACTGCTTCTCACCGTCGACGTTGGCGATTTCGATGATCGACACGTCGAAGGTGCCGCCGCCCAGGTCGTACACCACGATCTTGCGGTCCTTGCCGTCACCCTTGTCCAGGCCATAGGCCAGGGCAGCAGCGGTCGGCTCGTTGATGATGCGCTTGACTTCCAGGCCCGCGATGCGGCCGGCGTCCTTGGTCGCCTGGCGCTGGCTGTCATTGAAGTAGGCCGGCACGGTGATCACGGCCTCGGTGACGGTCTCACCCAGGAACGCTTCGGCGGTCTTCTTCATCTTCTCCAGCACGCGGGCGGAGATTTCCTGCGGCGCCATCTTCTTGGCATCGCTGGTCTGCACCCAGGCGTCGCCGTTGTCGTGGGCCAGGATGCCGTAAGGCACGTGCGCGATGTCCTTCTGGACTTCAGCGTCGGTGAACTTGCGGCCGATCAGGCGCTTGACGGCGTAGAAGGTGTTCTTCGGGTTGGTGACGGCCTGGCGCTTGGCCGAGGCGCCGACCAGCACTTCGCCATCCTTGGTGTAGGCGACGATGGACGGCGTGGTGCGGTCGCCTTCCGCGTTTTCGATGACGCGGGCCTTGCCGCCGTCCATGATCGCCACACACGAGTTGGTGGTGCCGAGGTCGATACCAATGATCTTGCCCATGAGGGAGACTCCTGAAAATTTGGGGAACATCCGGCAGCTGCCGGGTTATGAATGGGATGTGTGGGACGCTGCTGACACTTTCAACCCATCCATCGAACGCTGTGTCCGATGGCGGCCAAACGCGTTCAGGTCAGTCCCGGGCGACCACGACCAGGGCCGGCCGCAGCAGGCGATCGTTGAGCAGGTAGCCCTTCTGGAACACCTGGACCACGCTGCCCGGCGCCGCGCCGGGGGCGTCGACCTGGCTGATGGCCTGGTGGTGTTCGGGGTTGAAGGTCTGGCCGGTGGGGTCCAGCAGGGTCAGGCCGTTATCGGCGGCGACCTTGAGCAGCTGCTTGTAGGTCAGCTCCAGGCCTTCGCGCAGCGGGCTGGGTTCGGCGCCGGCGGCATTGAGCCCGGCGTCCAGGCTGTCGAACACCGGCAGCAGCTCGCCCAGCAGCTTTTCGTTGGCAAAGCGGCGCGCCTGTTCGACGTCGCGGGCCACGCGCTTGCGCTGGTTGTCCAGGTCGGCGCGCTCACGCAGCGACTCGGACCGGAGCAGCGCCACTTCGTTGTGCAGGGCGTCGAGCTGCTGCTGCAGGGTATCGCCCGTGGCGGCGTCGCCGGCCGGGGTCTGGGATGCGATATCAGGCTGATCTTGGTTCATTTCCGGATCCTTGGCGGTGACTCTCCGCCTCCACCCACCCCAATGTGGGCGGCCGGACCCGATTCAAGAGCTGGGGGCGTGTTTAGGTGCGATCCCGGGACAATCCGCCGCCGGCCGGGGCATCCAGGGCCGCACCGAGCACCTGGGCGGTGGCCTCCACCAGCGGAATCATGCGGTCGTAGGCCATCCGCTTGGGCCCGATCACCCCGAGCACGCCAAGCACCTGGCCGCCGGCCGAGTACGGGGCGGTCACCAGCGAGACGTTCTCCAGCGGCATCACCCCGGTTTCCTCGCCGATGAAGATGCGCACGCCCGGGGCCTGGATGGTGCGCTCAAGCAGCTGCAGGATCTCGCGTTTGCTGGCGAACAGGTCGAACAGCTCGCGCAGGCGGTCCAGGTCGGACAGGTCCTGGACCCCCATCAGCCGGGTCTGCCCGGCCAGCACCATGTCGTCGGCCGGCGGCGCCATCGCCTGCTCGGCCAGCTCCACGCTGTGGGCCAGCAGCTGCTCCATTTCCGTGCGCGCCTGGCGCAGCTCCACCAGCAGGGTGGCGCGGATCTCGGCCAGCGGGCGGCCGGCGCAATGGGCATTGAGGTAGTTGGCCACCTTCTCCAGCTCGGCCGGCTCCCAGCTGCGTCTGGGCTCGATCACCCTGTTCTGCACCTCGTTGTCGGCGAACACCAGGATGGCCAGCACCCGGCGCGCATCCAACGCCACGAAATCAATGTGGCGGAACGCGAACTGTTCGCGCCGCGGCGCGCCGACCACGCCGACGAAATGGCTCATCGCCGAAAGGAGCTCCGAGGCACTGCCGAGCAGCGCCTGGGTGCCCGCCCCGGTGGACAGCTCGCTGCGCAGGCGGCTCAGCTCGCTTTCGCCGGGCGGCTGCATCTTGACCAGGCTGTCGACGAACACCCGGTAGCCGTGCGCGGTGGGCACCCGCCCGGCCGAGACGTGCGCCGAGCTGAGCAGGCCCAGGTCTTCCAGGTCACCCAGGATGTTGCGGATGGTGGCCGGGCTGACGTCCAACCCGGCCAGCCGCGCCAGCGTCTGCGAGCCGACCGGCTCGCCGTCCTGGATGTGGCGCGCGATCAGCGTCCGCAGCAGATGGCGGGCGCGCGGCGCAAGATGGGGCGCGGAAGGGTGCATGGAATCAACCTGTGAGACGCGACGTTGGATAATGGCAGGAACACTGCCTGCCCCACCCATGCTAGCGTTGCGCGGCTCAAGAACCCAATACCATGCTCAGACATCTATCGATCAAGGATTTTGCCGTTGTCCGCGCCACCGAACTGGAATTCGGCGCAGGCATGACCGTGGTTTCCGGCGAGACGGGCGCAGGCAAGTCGCTGATGGTCGACGCGCTGGGCTTCCTGTCCGGGCTGCGCGCCGACAGCGGCGTGGTCCGCCACGGCGCGGCGCGCGCGGAGCTGTCGGCCGAGTTCGCGCCGGGCGAACACGCCCCGGCCCGGCAATGGCTGCGCGACAACGAACTGGATGACGAGGAGCAGTGCCAGTTGCGCCGGATCATCCGTGCCGACGGCGGCTCGCGCGCCTGGATCAACGGCCGCCCGGTGACCCTGTCCCAGCTCACCGAGCTGGCCGGCATGCTGGTGGAAATCCACGGCCAGCACGAACAGCAGGCGCTGCTGGCACGGCCCTCGCAGCTGGCGCTGCTGGACGCCTACGCCCGCAACGAGGCCGAGCGCGTCCAGGTGCGCCAGGCGGCTGGCCGTTGGCAGGCCCTGGTCGACGAAGCCGAGTCGCTGTCGCGACAGGGCGATGTCAGCGACCGCATCGGCTTCCTGGAACACCAGCTGGGCGAACTGCAGCGCGAAGACCTGGAGCCAGCCTCGATCGCCGCCCTGGGCAGCAGCCACCGCCGCCAGGCCCACGCCGGGGCGCTGGTCAGCGCCTGCGACGTGGCCGCCGCCCGGCTCAATGGCGACGATGAGGTGTCGGTGCTGCAGCTGCTGCAGCAGACCCGGCATGACCTGGCCCGCGTGGCCGAACACGACACCCGCCTTGGCGAGGTGGACGCGCTGCTGGACAGCGCGGTCATCCAGCTGCACGAAGCGCTGGCCCTGCTCGACCGGGTCCACGACGACCTCGACGCCGACCCGGAGCAGTTCGAGGACATCGAACGCCGCCTCGGCCGCCTGCACGACCTGGCGCGCAAGCACCGCGTGCCGATGGAAGGCCTGGCCGAACACCGCGATGCGATGGAAGCCGAAGTCGAGCAGCTGCGCGGTGCCGATACCCGCCTGCAGGCGCTGGCCGGCGAGATCGACCGCGCGGCCGCGCAATGGCAGGCCGTGGCGGCCACGCTCAGTGCCAGCCGCGCCACCGCGGCCAAGGCGCTGTCGGAGACCACCACCACGCTGATCGGCGAGCTGGGCATGGGCGGGGGCCAGTTCCTGATCGAGATCGAACCGCACGCGGCCGCCAAGCCGGACCCGAACGGGGCCGAGCGCGTTGAATTCCTGGTGGCTGCCAACGCCGGCCAGCCGCCGCGCGCCCTGCGCAAGGTGGCCTCGGGCGGCGAACTCTCACGCATCTCGCTGGCCATTGAAGTGGCCGCACTGGGCCTGGATGCGGTGCCGACCATGGTGTTCGACGAAGTCGATTCCGGCATCGGCGGCGCGGTGGCCGATATTGTCGGCCAGAAGCTGCGCGCGCTCGGCGAGAAACGGCAGGTGTTGTGCGTTACCCACCTGCCGCAGGTCGCCTCCAAGGGCCACGCCCATTACCGGGTCAGCAAGGCACCGGTGGAAGGCATGACCCAGAGCGCGGTGGAGAAGCTGGATGCCAAGGCCCGCGAGGAAGAGCTGGCGCGCATGCTTGGCGGCGTGGAAGTCAGCAAGGAAGCCCGCGCGGCCGCGCGCAAACTCCTGCAGGAGACCTGACGGCGTACCCACCAACGGTGGGTACCTGCCGATGGCCTGACCGGGTTACGCCAACGGCTTGGCCAGGTCCACCTGTTCCACCAGGAAATCCAGGAACGCCCGCACCCGCAGGGGCAGGTAACCCCCCTGCCCGACGAACACCGCGTGCACATCCTCCAGGTCGCCCGGGTTGGCCTGTTCCAGTACCGGCAGCAGCCTCCCTGCGGCGACATCGGCCTGCACCTGGAACGCGGCCAGCCGCGCAATGCCCGCGCCGCCCAGCACCAGCCGCCGCAACGCCTCGCCATCGCTGGCACGTGCGTTGCCGCCGGTCGGCACTGTCTGCATTTGCCCCTGTTCGCGCAGCGGCCAGCCGGTCTGCGCACGTGCATGACCGATATCCAGCCGGTTGTGCGCCAACAGCGCCGCCGCATCGCCGGGCAGCCCATGCCTGGCTGCGTATGCCGGCGCCGCCACGATCATCATCCGGGTACTGCCCAGCCGCCGCGCAACCAGGCTGGAGCTCTTCAACGGGCCGGCCCGTACCGCCACATCGGTACGCTGCTCCAGCAGGTCGATCACCTCATCGGTCAGCATGAGGTCCACCCCCACCTGCGGGTGCCGCTCCAGGAAGGCCGGCAGCAGCGGCAGCAGGAAATGGTGGGCGAACGGCACGTTGCTGTTCACCCGCAGCCGCCCGCGCGGTTCGGCATGCGCGCTGGCGCAGCGTTCGGCCTCGTCCAGGTCGGCCAGCACGCGCAGGCCACGCTCATAGAACGCGCAGCCTTCGGGGGTCAGCTGCAGCTGGCGGGTGGAGCGCTGCAGCAGGCGCGTGCCCAGCCGTTGTTCCAGCCGCGCTACCAGCTTGCTGACCGCGGAAGGACTCATGTCCAGCGCGCGGGCCGCCGCCGAGAAACTGCCGGCTTCGATCACCCGCACGAAGATCTCCAGCTGGCCGGAGCGATTGATGTCGGGCGTGGGCATGGGATGAATTCAGTTCACAGATGATTGTCCATGGGTAGTCTATTTCACAGATGGTCCGCCGCGCACCATAGCCTCCTCTTCCACGGGATGGCCCGCATGAACCGCTTGATCCGCTTTGCCACCGGCACGCTGCTCACCATTTCAGCCGCGACGTCCGCCGCCGCGTCTGGCGCCCCCGCGCCGCCGCACTGGGTTGCGAGCTGGCAGGCCAGCCCGCAGCCGGTCTGGGGCGCCGACTTCCTGTTTCCGACCGGTATCCCGCAGGTGCTGGACAACCAGACCTTCCGCCAGACCGCGCGGATCAGCCTGGGCGGGCCACGGCTGCGCGTGCGCTTGAGCAATGCCTACGGCACCACGCCCCTGCGGATCGACGCAGCCAGCGTGGCCGGCAGTGCCGGGGCAGCGCCGGTCGCGCTGTCCTTTGATGGACACCCGGGCACCGACATCCCGCCCGGCCAGGACCGTCTGAGCGACCCGCTTGCCCTGCCCATTGCCGCCCAGCAGGCCGTGCAGGTCGACGTGTACGTTGCCGGTCCCACGCCCCTGCAGACCTTCCACTGGGATGGGCGCCAGACCAGTGCGATCGCCCCGGGCGACCAGACCGGCAGCGTTGCGCTGCGCGGCAGCGCCCCCACCACCGCGCGGCTGTTCCTGACCGGGATCGAGGTGGAAGCGCCAGCGGCGGCGCGCGCCGTGGTGGTGATCGGCGATTCGATCACCGACGGCGCCACCGCCAGTCTCGACCGCGACCAGCGCTGGACCGACCACCTGGCTGCCCGGCTGGCGCCGCAGGGGATGGCAGTGGTCAACGCTGGCATTTCCGGCGGGCGGCTGCTGCGTGACGGGATGGGCGACTCGGCGCTGGCCCGGTTCCAGCGCGACGTGCTGGGCGTACCTGGCGTGGCCAGCGTGGTGGTGCTGGTCGGCATCAATGACATCAGCTGGCCGGGCACCGCCTTCGCCCGCGAGCAGCCGCGACCGTCGCTGGCTGAACTCCAGGCTGGCTACCGCCAGTTGGTCGAGCGCGCGCATGCCCACGGCGTGCGGATCATCGGCGCCACCCTGACCCCGTTTGCCGGGGCGCTGCCGGGCACCCCGCTGGACGACTATTACGCCGCGGACAAGGACGCCCTGCGCCAGCAGCTCAATACCTGGCTGCGCGAGGAGGCCCCGTTCTATGCCGTGATCGACCTGGACGCCGCCCTGCGCGATCCGGCCGACCCGGCCCGGATGGCACCTGCGTTCGACTCCGGCGACCACCTGCACCCGGGCGATGCCGGCAACCGGGCGATGGCCGACGCGGTGGACCTGGCGGTGTTCGGGCAATAAAAAACCCGGGGGCGGCCCGGGTTTTCAGATCGGAAGGCAACGGCGAAGCCGTTACTTCCTTTTCTTGCGCACGTAGAGCACCAGCGAGTGCTCTTCCAGCTCGTAGCCGTGGTCGGCGGCGATCTTGCGCTGAAGTTCTTCGATCTCGTGGCTTTCGAACTCGATGATCTTGCCCGAGTCCACGTCCACCATATGGTCGTGGTGGCCGCCCCGGTCCAGTTCGTAAACGGCCTGGCCGCCTTCGAAATTGTGCTTCAGCACCAGGCCAGCAGCCTCGAACTGGGTCAGCACGCGGTAAACCGTCGCCAGGCCGATCTCGTCACCGTGCTCCAGGAGCTGGCGGTAAATGTCTTCGGCCGTCATGTGGTGCTGGTGCTTCTGGGCGTCGCGCTGCTCAAGCAGGGCAAGGATCCGCATACGCGGATGGGTCACCTTCAGGCCAACTTTGCGCAGGTCGTGGGTTTCCATAAGTCTCCGTTCATTGGCGATTTAGCGCCAGCTGCCTCGGATTGGGTCGCGGCGACACGTTCGGAGTGTATCATCGACTGGATTTCCCAAAACGCCATTCCCCGATGCGCAATCTCCTGCTGGTCGCCGCCGTTGCCCTGTCCACCACGGGCTGCGGCATCATCTATAAGCAACCCATCTATCAGGGCAACCTGATCCGGGAGCAGGCCGTCGGTCAGCTGCAGGTGGGCCAGAGCAAGCAGCAGGTCAACGCGCTGCTCGGCACCCCCTCCATTGACGACCCCTTCCACGCCCAGCGCTGGGACTACACCGCCAGCCAGCGGCTCGACCGCCTCGGCCGCACCGAAGTGAAGAACTTCGTGGTGTTCTTCGAAGGCGACCAGGTGACCCGTTGGGAAGGCGACTACTTCCCCAACAACGATGCCCAGCTGGCCCGGGACCAGGTGCGCCAGTTCGGCCGCAACCTGGCCAAGGACAAGAAGAAGCAGCGCAGCCGCTGATCCGGCGCACCGCCCGGCACTTCACTGACCGGGCGGGTGGCGACGCGGCATCAGCGCGCGCGGGCCCGCTTGCGCCGGTTGTCCTTCGGATCGGCCAGCAGGGGCCGCAGCAATTCCACGCGGTCCCCGTCGTTGAGCACCTGGCTGGCCTTGGCCAGCAGCCCATGCACGGCCACGGCCGGGCAGGCCGCGCTGCCCTCGATGGCGGCGGCGGCAATGGCGTCGGCTACGGTGGCGCCTTCAGCCAGTTCCAACGGGCGCGACTCGGCCCGGTCGGGCCAGGCCAACACCACTTCCACCCGGATCACGGCTCAGTCCTGCTCGTCGGCGACGCGGACGAAGTCATTGACCATGCGGTCGGCCAGGCCCTGGAAGCCCAGTGCCAGCGCCGGCCCCAACAGGCGTGAGTTGGGTTCGAACTCGAGCGTGAGGGTGACCTTGCAGGCATCTTCGGCCAGCGCATGGAATTCCCAGCGGCCGTGCAGGCGCTTGAACGGGCCATCGCGCAGCTGCATGTCGATGTGGTGCGGGCGCTGCAGGGTGTTTTCGGTCATGAACCAGGTGGAAAACGACCCCAACCCCAGGTCCAGCCGCGCCACCAGCCGGTCCGGCCCGGATTCCAGGATCTGCGACGCCGAGCACCACCGGAAACGGTGCGGGTAGGCCTCGATATCATTGACCAGGTCGAACATGCGGGCAGCCGAATGTTCGACCAGGGCACTACGTTTGATGGTTGGCATGCGAAGGCTTGGCTGGCGAATCGACCGCGGGGGCCCGAATCGGAGACAATAGGTAAATGAGCAAGAACAGCGGCAAGGATAAAGCAAAGAACGCGACGGCCAACAAAACCATCGCGCTCAACAAGCGTGCCCGCCACGAATACACCCTCGAGGACCGTTTCGAGGCCGGCCTGGCCCTGCAGGGCTGGGAAGTGAAATCGATCCGCGCCGGGCGCGGCAACATCATCGACGCCTACGCCTACGTCAAAAGCGGCGAGATCTTCCTGATCGGCGCCCAGATCACCCCGTTGATCCAGGCCTCCACCCACGTGGTGGCCAACGACCGCCGCGAGCGCAAGCTGCTGCTCCACCGCAGCGAGATCGACAAGCTGGTCGGCAAGGTCGAACGTGACGGCTACACCATCGTCCCCACGGCGATGTACTGGAGCAAGAACAAGATCAAGCTGGAAGTGGCGCTGGCCAAGGGCAAGCAGACCCACGACAAGCGCGACGCCGAAAAGGACCGCGACTGGGCCCGCGAAAAGCAGCGCACCATGCGCCGCCACAACCGCGACGCCTGAGATTCACCCCATCCGTAGAGCCGGGCCCGGCCCGGCTGCCCTACCCGCCCCAACTGTCCGGAGCACCGCGTGACCCAGGAAATTCCCCAGGAGACCGCCCCGAGCGCGGACCCCATCGCCACGCTGCAGGCCGACGTCGTCGCCTACGAGACCATCTTCGGCGAACTGGCCCGCGCCATGGACCCGGCCGCCCTGCTCAAGGTGCTGACCTACACCCTGCGCAACGCCAAGCGCGTCGCCTCGGAGGCTCAGAGCTACGACTCGCTCGAGCACCGCCGCCTGGTCGCCCGGATCGAGGCCCTGATGGCCCGGGCCGAACCCGAAGCCCGCAAGCAGGCCATGACCCAGCGCAACGCGCAGAACCACGACCGCAAGGTCCGGGCCAAGCACCAGGCCGACAGCAAGCGTCAGCGCGAAGGCCGGTAGATCCGACAAGGCCGTGACGTTTTCAGGTGACTGTTCAGCTGAATCGGAGTAGGATCGTTTCCATCAAGTAACGTCTGGGTCGCCAGACGCCTTGCAGTTCTTGAAGAAACCGGGGGTGCATTGGTTTCGACGGGGGTTGTGAAGTCACTTGGTGCATGCCGAGGGGGCAGCTTTCCTCGTAAATCCAGCCGCAAAACTCTAGTTGCCAACGACGACAACTACGCTCTCGCCGCTTAAGGCGTAAGCCCCGAACCCACTTGTGCCCGTGCTCGTCGGTGTAGGGTCATTATCACGGAACCGGCTGTGACGGCTGCCTGTCAGTCACCGCTTAACCAAAACAGGCTGGTCCTGGGGTGCGCTTCGCACGCCGTGCTGCCACAGGACGAGATCCAACGGTGAGCTAAGCATGTAGAACTGGGGATGGAGTGCCTTCGGACGGCGGTTCAATTCCGCCCACCTCCACCAATGCCGGGCTTGCAAGCCCCTAATAAGCCTGGGAATCCTTGAACAACAAGGGTTCTCAGGCTTTTTTAGTTCTCGACATCTTTCTAGCCAACTTGCCTGCGCACATCAGCGTTCCACGGCCCCTATCTTGGGTGATCTCCTTCCCAGAGCTATTCAGTGTCCCCGGTAACCCCGGCAATCATAGGTTGTGCCATGGCAACGATTGGTGGGCAGGCGTTAAATAAAGGACAGACACGGCTCTCGTAATCTGTGACCGAGTCACGCTGAAGGTAAGGATGATTGCGGCGGAGCAGGACGGTAGCTAACATGCTCGTCAAGAAGCTGAACAAGGACTGAGGGTGGCGGCTTGACAACCAAGGACTGGACATCTTGTACCTTTAATAACCTTGAGGTTATACTTCGTGGCCTGGCAGATTGAACAGTCCGACCAAGTGGTGTCGTTCCTAGATCGTCTTTCGGATGACGAGCGTGGGCGAGTGCTTGGAGCAATTGGACGGCTCGAGCAAGCCGGACCGAATTTGCCGACTCCTTACGCGAAGTTGATCAACGGCTCTCGTCACAAGAACATGAAGGAACTTCGGGTCAACTAAGGGTCGTGTTGCGTCAGG
>NZ_JAGXKC010000400.1:0-272 GCF_019091045.1 Stenotrophomonas sp. GbtcB23
GGGTCAAAATGTGACAGGTGATGGTGAATGCGAAATCAGGTAAGCCAGATAATCTTCGACTATTGGACCGATCTCAAGGGGGATCGCGGAGCTCCGCTGCGCACCGAGATCGATCCCACGGCGCTGCGCCATCTTCTCCCGCATCTCTTCATTGCAACGGTCGGGTTGGAAGGCTACCCCGTTTTCCGTCTGGCCGGTACGCGCATCTGCGATCTCTTCGGCCGGGAGCTGCGTGGCGCGGGTTTTGCCGAGATCTGGCTCGAGGACGATAG
>NZ_JAGXKC010000401.1:0-272 GCF_019091045.1 Stenotrophomonas sp. GbtcB23
GGCCAACAGCACAGCCAGGATGACTGCGGCAATGGCGCCGAGAACGGACTCCACGACCTTCAGCACACGCGACGCAAGACCATGGCCTGACGCTGCCGTTTCTTCGAGGAATTGGGACTGGCTGGCTACCACGGCAGGTACTTTCGTAAGATATCAGGCCGACTTGACCGTCGAGAGATCGCGATCGAAAAGCGTCGACCAGGTGAAATTGCGCGCCGTCGAAACCTCACGGGAGACGTCGGGACGCGGCAGTACCTTTTCGCCGAAACGAT
>NZ_JAGXKC010000402.1:0-272 GCF_019091045.1 Stenotrophomonas sp. GbtcB23
CGTGAACAATCCAGGCGGAGCAAAGGGCTGTAGCGGCACCTACGACGCCTTTGATATGAACCCGACGATTTCCGCACCATTCAGTTGCTCGGATGGCCGCTACGGAACGATAACCGTTACCCGAAATCCCGACATGCGAAGCGATGGAGGAACTGTGGCCCTTGCCGACGGCTCCGGCGGACGGGTGGCCTTCGGTTCGTCTGCGGCCGACGTCTTGCGATCCAGCTCAATGAGTAGTTCCGCATATTCTGCGGCATCCTCATCATACGGAT
>NZ_JAGXKC010000403.1:0-272 GCF_019091045.1 Stenotrophomonas sp. GbtcB23
GGGATCCCGTCCTCATCGTGCAGGAGCCTCGGGCGCTACAGAAGAGCGAAGGTGCGCTGGGTTACGTCGAGTTGGTGGACTGGGGGGCAGCCGCGATCGCAGCTACGCAGGAGAAGCTGCTCGGCAACGATTTCCTCCAGACTACGTTGGCGGTGCGCCTGCACACGGCCGACAGTATTCTTGCCGACTTCGAGCCGCGTGCCCAGTGCATCCACGGCCTAAGCCTGTACGACCTGGAGCGCAAGGCCTTGGCCGACTGCGACCTTATTGTC
>NZ_JAGXKC010000404.1:0-272 GCF_019091045.1 Stenotrophomonas sp. GbtcB23
TCCCGTGGTCATACCCGGCGAACTTGAGGCCCTTTTTCCGCAGCTCCTTCACGTTCTTCTGGTGCCGCTCGAAGGCATCCTGAATGTTCTCGACGATCTTGTCACTCGACCTGAAATACGCCTCGGGTTTGGTCTCGGCGATCTCGCTGACGCCGGCTGAGAGCACTTCGCGGATTTCGTGGAATGCGCCCTGCTGTCGCATCTCAATCAGGGCGGCGGGCGGGATGTTCCCTAGCCATTCCATGTCCGTCTCAGCGACTCGCTGGAGGCCC
>NZ_JAGXKC010000405.1:0-272 GCF_019091045.1 Stenotrophomonas sp. GbtcB23
TACTATCACGGAGCGCAGTGGACCGCGAAGCAGATCAAGGCACTCAACCAGCGCCGCCAGCCGGTTGTTACATACAATCGAATTGCCCGTAAGCTGAACGCCGTTGTCGGCCTTTTGGAGCGGCAGAAACAAGACCCCCGCGGATATCCTCGCACGCCGAAGCACGAGGAAGCCGCCGTGATCGCCACGGCCGTCCTGCGCTATGTGTTCGATCAGCAGGAATGGGCGACGAAATCGCCGGTCTGCGGCACGAATGGCGCGGTCGATGGCCT
>NZ_JAGXKC010000406.1:0-272 GCF_019091045.1 Stenotrophomonas sp. GbtcB23
TGATTTGAGCATGCCGCCCAATACGTCGGTTTCGGGCTTCTTGCCGATGCGATCGATATGATTGCGGATACGGGCGCGGTGGCGCACCATTTCCAGAATATGGAAGCGCGCATTGACGATCTTGTCGGTGAGCTTGCGGCGAATGGCAGCGACCGGGTCGAAACTCCCCGGCTCCCGCTCATCGAGAATGACCTCGTTGACCAGCGTCTCTAGGATCACCAGCCCCTGCAGATCTTTGGTATCGGCCAGTTCCGGATCATAGCCGGTATCAT
>NZ_JAGXKC010000407.1:0-272 GCF_019091045.1 Stenotrophomonas sp. GbtcB23
TCGAGTCTGAAGAGAAGACCACGGGCGGCATCATCTTTCCGGACTCAGCCAAGGAAAGGCCGCAGGAAGGCGAAATCGTCGCCGACGGTTCCGGCGCTCGCGATGAGGCCGGCAAGGTCGTCGCACTCGACGTCAAGGTCGGCGACCGCGTTCTCTTCGGCAAGTGGGCCGGCACCGAAGTCAAGCTCAACGGCCAAGACCTTCTGATCATGAAGGAAGCCGACATCATGGGCATCATCGGCAGATTTCCAGCCGGTTGCTTTCACTGTAAC
>NZ_JAGXKC010000408.1:0-272 GCF_019091045.1 Stenotrophomonas sp. GbtcB23
GTCCCTGTCGATCTGCGCGAACAGATTGACGTGATGCGGATAGAGCGTGTTGTCGAGATCGAACACCCAGTCGCGGATATGGGCGAAATCGGCGGCAGCGGGGGAGGTCTTCGGTTTCTAGTCCATGCCGGTCTTATGCACCTCCGGACCGATAAAGAAACTCGAAAAGGCGACCGATTTCCGCCAAATCCGGCCTTGGCGGCTGATCGGAACGCATGATACCGCCACGATATGGAACTCTGGATCCCCATCACCATTGCCGCCGCCTTCCT
>NZ_JAGXKC010000409.1:0-272 GCF_019091045.1 Stenotrophomonas sp. GbtcB23
TGCCGACGACGACAGCTTCCTGGCCGATATAGAGGTGACAGAAGCCGCCGATGAAGCCCATGCCGTAAAGCTGGCCGGCCTTTTCCTCGAAGCGGCGGATCAGCAGCATGGCGTGGAGGGCCTGAAGCTCCTCCGGCTTGCTGAATCCGGCGAAGGTGCCGCCGTTGAAATCCTTCTTGTCCGGCCTGGGTGCCGTCCTGGTAGCAGACTCTGCCGCGGATTTGCGGCCGGATACGGACGCGGTTTTGGTCGGCGCCATTCATCCCTCCCTG